>JBGSRE010000580.1:0-4305 GCA_041737755.1 Oligoflexus sp. | reverse complement strand
CCTTCGTCGATTCACGCCACTGGATAGTCCCTGGCCGAAATTTACAATATCGCCCAGGGACTAATTAACAGCCCCAAAACCCGACTGTGATTCATTTTGGTTCACAGGAGCTGGCCGAAGCCTGCTTTGTGAGCAGAGTGGGCAGAGGTTGCTTCAATTGCGTGAATGCGCAAGATAACCAGGATTGATAGCGCGTGAGGTCCATAAGGGTACCGCCACCTGATTCACAGCTGTAGTCGGTATTCCTTCCAGGGCCGGTTGTTGAGCCGATGAGGAGGAGGCATGAGCTGGCGCTATCGATGATGAACGTCGGACCACCCGAATCGCCAAAACAAGCACCACGACCTTCACCCGACTTCAATTGTAATTCCATCCAATCGGGATAAATGCGATCGAGCGTTGTCTCGGCAAAGCTCAGGGGTCGTCGAGTTTTATCTTCACTGCCATAGGCACCATAGCCGGAAATAATAGTAGGCATGCCCGATTGAAGTTCACTGGGATAAGCCACGCTCACCGGTATCAAATTGGGCGAAAGCTCGCCCGAGAAAGTAATCACCGCAAGATCATAAAAAGGCTGATTGGCGTAGCCTTCGCTGTCGGTTTGAATTCCCTTATAGTTAGGATGAGACAGAAAGCCTTCAATGCGCAATTTATCCTGAATTTTGCCGTCCAATCCGCTACCAATTTTTAGATCGAGAGGACTTTTCACATCAACGAGGCAGTGCGCGGCAGTCACCAGATGCCCCGGGCCAATTAAAGTTGCCGAACAGAACCGACTGCCTTTGATAAGCAGCTTCATAGTGGCGCCCATGACCTGAGTCTTCTCAATGGCAGCTTGACCACCTACAATTTTGTAGGCTGGGATTGTGTTGCAGGAAATACGGGTTGGCGCGGCAATGACAGAGGTGTCGGCTGCCAAAGCGTCGCTCGAAAGGCTGTCAACACTTTGCAGACTGCGCGTTTCAAAGTCTTCCTGGGAGCTGTATCGCTCGTTGGATTCCTTTTTCAGGCCCGATCGACAGGCAGCCCCAAAGGCTGTTGCCAGTAAAAGGCTCAGAACAATCACAGCCCGAGCTGTGAAGGATCCCAATTGCATAGACTCCTCCGTATACGACTGGGTAACGTTTCGGTCAGCTAGGGTGAGATCCTGAGGTCAAGATGGAAGTGTCGGCTATTGCTGGTAGAAAGCGGCGAAATTGGTAAAAAAACCCCCAGCGAGGCTGAGGGGGCAGGGGGCTGAACTGAGCTGATTTCGCATCAAATACGGCTACATACCGTTTCCAGGATCAGCTGAGTCACGACATAGGGATCACAGTTGGCAGCGGGACGACGGTCTTCGATGTAGCCACGGCCTTCCTTAGCAACCTGCCAGGGAATGCGTACCGAAGCGCCGCGATCGGAAACGCCGAACTTATACTCACGGAAAGAACAGGTTTCATGCATGCCGGTCAAACGGTCTTCAATACCGGATCCGTAGTTGCTGATGTGCAATTCATGGCGCTCGCCCAAAGCCTGAGCGGCCTGAATGCATTTCTCGTAGGACTCGCGCATCGCGATCGTCGAGAAGTTGGTGTGACAGCCTGTGCCGTTCCAATCACCGCGCACGGGTTTCGGATCGAGGCTGACATGCGCGCCGTATTTTTCCGCAATCCGCGACAGCAACCAGCGAGCCACGGTCAATTGATCAGAAACTTGGGTGGCACCGAGCGGACCCACTTGGAATTCCCATTGAGCGGGCATGACTTCAGCGTTAATTCCTGAAATTTTCAAACCAGCCGCTAAACAAGCTGTCAGATGCTCTTCGACCAATTCACGACCGTACACGTAGTCGCCGCCGACGCTGCAGTAGTAAGGACCTTGGGGAGCTGGAAATCCAGCCTCTGGCCAGCCATAGGGACGGCCGTTTTTGAAAAGAGTAAATTCCTGCTCCAAGCCGAACCACATATCTTGATCGTCGTAACGACTCTGAGTTGCGGCGCACTTGGCGCGAGTGTTGCTGGGATGAGGCTCCATATCAATCGTCAAAACTTCACAGACGACCAGCTTGTGGGCGCCACCGCGAATGGGATCCGGACAAGTAAAAACAGGCTTGAGAACGCAGTCCGAAGACTTGCCTGGTGCCTGATTCGTGCTAGAACCATCGAAACCCCAGATGGGCAGTTCTTCGCCTTCTTCAACGATCTTGGTTTTCGAACGAAGAAGGGGTGACGGCTTGGTGCCGTCGATCCAGATGTACTCGGCCTTGTAGTTGCTCATGGGGGTCCCTCTTGCAAAAGTTTGCTGATGTGAACGAAGCTTTGACGTTTGCGACCAGGGCCTTAGAGCAGATTACGTGCCATGGCCTGTGAGCTGCTGAAAACACCCGGAAATATTCAGAAAATCTGTAAAAAACAAAATTGTCATGCGCAATTAGGCTTATTAAAGCTACATAACTGTAGGAGTGAGGGGGGATAAGCTACCAAAGTGTGAGGGCTTCCTTGTGATAGGATAGATCTTGGCGATGCCTGAGTTTTCGTTTAATAAGGAAGATTAGGTTTTTGTCTTTCGAGAGGTAAACATGTCGAAGAAGTTTGATGCTGAGTCCTATGTTTCCCGTTGGGATGCTAAAGTCATTCCAGCCATGCTGGTTTTGATTGTTGTTTCTTTGGTGGCTGTGGTGTGGCTCAATGTCGCAAGCCGTCCCGACTGTCTCCGGCATGAATATATATTCTGTGGAACAGAAGAAGTTCTTAAGGTGGACAGTGCTCACCATGCTGGCCATGCTGATGACAAAGCCGAAGGCCATAGCCACGAAGCTGGAGCTGAGGAACATCCTCACTGATCGTCCCCGCTTCGATCGAAACCTGAGGCTCACTCCCAGCGGAGCAAGCTCAGGTTCTTTGTCTATTTCTGCAGTGGCAGGCTTTGCTGTAGAATCGCTTGCTTATTGATATCGCGAATCTCCATACTGATTTCTGGATCAGCTCCTTCCCAGCGAATATTCAGCAGACCATAATTCAATCGCGCTAACACTCCGTTAATGCGAAGGCTGTTGGTGTTGCGCTTATCATCAAAATTCCGATAGCTATGCGTGAGTCCACTGGAGGTCGCCTCCCAAACCATCCGGCCAGAGGGTAGGGCAAGTTTGGAAAGTTCACCGAAATGACGATCCCCGGAAAGGAAGACGATATTTTTAAATTTGGATTGATCCAGGAGCCCCAGTAAGCGTTGACGAGAGCTGGGATAGTCCGACCATTTTTCGAAATCATGCTCGAAAGGCAGAACCTGGCTACTGGAGACCACCAGCAGCACTTCCGCATCGGGCTTGGCCAGTTCCTGCTCCAGCCAAGTCCATTGCTCTCTGCCGAGGATATCGGCCTTGGCACTTGGTTTCTCGCGATTGTATCGCGTATCGGTTAGCAGCACTTTCACCCGCTTGCCTTCGGGGCCGAATCGATAGGATGTATAGATGCCAGGCTGCTGTCGCCTTGGTGATTGCTTGGGCTCGTTGACAAAGTCGAGAAAGAGCTGCATCGATGGCTTTTTCATCGGCGTGTCGATGCCCGAATCGTTTTTGCCATATTCATGATCATCATAAATACCGATGACGGCCGGACCGCTAGTGAGAAATCGATTGTATTCGGGTTGATTCAATTGCTGCGCATAGAGGCGTGAAAGTTGACCCATATCATCGGTGTTGGCATAGATGACATCACCCGTCCAGATCCAAAGATCGGGTTTTTCTTCCACCAGTTTTCGCCACATAGGTTGCGGCAGATTTTGTCTGTTACAGGAGCCGAAGGCAATCTTTTGCAGCAGGAGGGGACTGTTCTGTGCTGGCACGACTGTCGCTGAGGCATCGAGCACTACAGGCGGTCCAGACTTTTCATCCTGATCACTGGAATGGGTGCAGGCACCCAAGAGTGTCAGAAGCAGCAGGGGACGAACGAATTCTCTCATGAATATTCCTTGTGTGGGTCGGGAAGGATAGCCTTTCCTGCAGTCACAGGAATAAGTTGTGGCTATCTTTTGTGAAATGAATTTAATTTACTGACTCAGTTTGTAAACCGATTTCTTATGGAATCAATGGACGGAGTGAAAACTTATGGCAGCAATTTACGATTTTGAGGTCAAAACGATCGATGGCAGCAAGACGAGTCTGAAGCCTTATCAAGGCAAAGTACTTTTGCTGGTCAAAATCTATCGACCGCATCCTGAATTGTATATCATCAAAATCCTGGGTGATGTCGAACACAAAATTGTAGCTGCGCATATCACCCAGCAGGCGCATGAAACAGCGCTCGTTGAATTTTACAAATTCCTTGG
>JBGSRE010000547.1:0-8880 GCA_041737755.1 Oligoflexus sp. | reverse complement strand
AATTCCTTTTCGAAAAAAAAAAATGGATCAAACCAGTCGATCCAAGCTTCAACAGTCCCAACAATCTGGTGATTGTATTTGCCGATGACAGCCAGGCACTCGCTGAGCTTCAAAATACCTTGCCCCTCTGCAAATTTATTGGGGCTTCCACCTATGCATCAATCAGTAAGGGTCAGGTTTTTAATCGATCCCTGGTTGGGAGTGTCATTCAGCTGGAACAAAGTCACTTTCGTATGGCTGGCCCCTATAAAACCTCAGCTACGCACAACGATAAGCTTGCCAAGCGTATCGTCTCCGAACTTGATGCTCCCGATTTAGCCGGGATTATGACGTTTATTTGCATGAACGGCCAAGAATTTGATTTCGTTAGAGGGGCTCGTGAAGCCATGAGAAAGGATGTTCCTTTCATCGGGGGGACAGCCGGCCATCCAGATCATGACACCTACGAAGGAACTTACGTTATCGACGACAAGGGAGTTCACGAAAAATCAGTCATAGCAGTGGGCTTCTATGGTAAAGACTTTGCCATGCATTCCCAGGCCGAATCAGGTCTGAAACCAGTGGGTGTATCTGGAATTGTGACCAAGTCCGAACAGGGCAAAGTCTTTCAAGTCGATGGCCAAAGCATCGTCTCTTACTATGCCTCCAACCTTGGCTTCCCTGAAAAAGATTTCTTTCTGACGATTTCCCAATATCCGCTTGAAATTACCCTGCCGGGGGAGCAGGTTTCCCAAATTGTTTCGCCCATTCATGTCTTTGATGAAGAGGAGTCGATACTCTTCAGTCTTCCTATCCAAGAAGGAAGTAAAGTTCGCATCTGCATTGGCAAGAAGGAAGATCTCATTGCTGGGGCCAAGACAGCGTCCGTGAAATTGATGGAACAGATCGACAAGGCTAAAGTCAAAGATGGATTGCTGCTCACAACCAGCTGCGGGGCTCGCCACCTGATCCTGGGTGATGAGGTTGAGGATGAGCATGAGTCCTTGGATTTACGTTTGATTCAACGGGCTAATAGCTGGCTTGGCGCTCACATGTTTGGTGAAATTACTCATAATGCAGCATTGGGAACGACTTATCAGAACACAACGATAAACCTAGTATTCCTGTCTGAAAAAAAATCGGCCTAAAGGAATACCGCTGTGAATAGTGAATCGAAGAAGCTTATACAGAGGCAATTGAAGCACTCGGGAATTGACCCAGAGAGCGATCAATTTGATAAACAAGCCTTTCAAGAATTTATTGAGAAAGTTGAAGCTCAATACGAAAAATATCAATCCAAGATTCATACTATCGAAAGCTTGACGGAGGAATCTGGCCAAGAAAATCGAATAGCACCCCATTTAGCCCTGCCTGCTTCGGCGCAAGATACCGGAACTTTAGTGGCCAGACAACTCAGCCTGGAAGGATCCCCGTTCACTAAAAAACTTTACAGTTTTCTAGGCATTTCTCGGCAAAATTTCCTCAGCGACAGTGACTATATGACGGCCAGTACTACGGGGATACTCCTCCTTTGTTATGTGCCGGCCTGGGCATTTTATATCCTCTTCTATCTCGTGGGGCAAAATCTGCCAGCCCTCCTCTCTTGCTCCCTTGGGCTGGTGTCTTCAGTCATTTCTTTAGTGCTCATCAAATGGAAGGGCCTCTTCAAAATTGGCTACTATTTCGCGCATATTTTTGGCGTTTTGGCCCTCTATTTTGTCAGTATGTTTACTGGTGGCATTCATTCTCCTATCTATTCATGGATTTTCTTTACAGTCGTTGCTGCCTTTCTCTGTGGTGGTTCCCGACTTGGCGTTTTCGTAACGATCCTATCTTGCGGAATATTTGTCTTAGCTTATGCTACGAGTGCATTTTTTGTGAAGTTTCAGGTGCCTGATATCTTCACTTTCGGTACGGAACAGTATCCGATCTTTATTGCAATGACCCATATTGCTTCACTCATATTGCTGAGTGTTGTGACGGAGATTTTCCATAATAGACAGCGTCGTGCCTACAATACGATCAAAGATTATAGTGACAGGCTGTTGGCACAAAGTTCTGTGCTGGAAATGCAGAAGAAGACTTTGGAAGACCATAAGCTACAGATGATCAAGCAACAGAATAAACTCCTCGAAGCCAATCGAAAGCTGCAGGACCTGGATAAGCAGAAAACTCATTTCTTTCAAATGGTTTCTCACGAATTAAGAACCCCGCTGACGCTGATTATTCACCCACTCGATTCACTTAAATCAAAGTATCCTCAAGATGAAAATATCGATATATGTGCCAGGAACTCCCGGCGTCTCCTCCGGCTCGTTAATCAACTTCTGGACTTTCAGAAAGTGCGATCTAAAACGCTTGATTTGGAGGTCCTGTCTTTGTCGGCTGATAATTTTGCTCACGGCATCCATCAAAGCTTTCGACCTCTCTGTGTGGAAAAGGGCATCGATTTAAAGCTGCATTTTGAAGATAAAAACTTGAGCATCAAGGGCCAGGTTGATGCGCTTGAAAAAGTGCTATTCAATTTGCTTTCGAACGCTTGGAAACATACGCCTTCTGGTGGGTGGATTCGGCTTGAAGTCACCCGCATGATCAATAATGTCGTAAGAATTGGGGTCAAGGACAGCGGTCCAGGAATATCACGCGAGCAGCAAAAAAGTCTTTTCAAGGTCTTCAGTCAGCTCGATTCGAAAACCAATCGAACCTATGAGGGTTCAGGTCTGGGTCTCGCTCTTTGTAAAGAATTGGTCGAGGCCATGAATGGGCAAATAGGTATCGATACTGAATTGGGCCAAGGCTCGCTGTTTTGGATCGAGTTACCGGAAGGATCGGAAGAGGAATCATCAAAAGAAGGAGCAGACGTCAGCGAAGTCCATTTGAAAATAGTCAATGAAGTGAGGCTGAGCAAGCGAGAGAACCTGGCTTCAGTCAGTGAAACGAGCAGTTCCGATCAAAATCAAGGCGCTCAGATCGTCATCATTGATGATATTGCCGATATGCGGCATATCATCGCTCGAAAACTGCAGAAGTGGGGCTATCGAACCCGTGAGTTTGAGGATGCTACTCAAGCACTGAACTTTGTCAAACAAGGCAGTGGAATCGAGCTCGTTATTACCGATTGGATGATGCCCGGCATGTCTGGTCCAGAGTTGGTTAAGGCCTTGCGTCAGAATTCCAGTACATCGGTGATTCCTGTGGTTATGCTCACATCGAAAGCCGATGAAAGAAGCAAGATTGAAGGCGTTGAATTTGGAGCTAATGCCTATATCGGCAAGCCATTTGATGATTTAGAATTGAAAAGCACCGTCGACAATTTGATTTCTCTGAAGTCAAAAGAAGCACAAATAGAAAGTCTCAATCGTAACATCTTGCAAAATATTCTGACCCGATTTATGCCGCCTCGATTTATCGCTGATATCATTGCAGGGAAACGAGTCTTCGACGAAACGCCTCAGTTGCGCTCTATTACCGTTCTTTTTTGTGACCTGCACGAGTTTACGCGTAAATCAGAAGAAATGGGGGCAAAGAAGACGGCCTTTGTTTTGAATCGATATTTTTCGGAGATGTCGAAGGTTATTTTCCATAATTCCGGCTTGGTCGATAAGTATATTGGCGATGGAATTATGGCCTTGTTTGGCGCTTTTGATGAAACTGATCCTGTGATGCAGGCTGAGAAAAGCGTTCAGTGCTCCATTGAAATGCAAAACAAGTTGACGGAACTCAATAGTGAACTTTCCGCAATGGGAATTCCGCAGTTTCAAATGCGCATCGGTATCAACTCTGGACCTGCAGTGGTGGGCAGCTTCGGCTGTGAATCACGTTCCGAATATACGGCGATAGGACCGGCAGTGAACCTAGCCTCAAGAATTGAATCAGCTGCAGGACCAGGCGAAACATTGATTTCTACCACTGTTCGGGACTGTCTGAGCACAGAAATTTGGGAGCATGCAGGGGCTTTTGAGATGAAGGGCGTTGCGAATCAAACCATACTCTTCCGAATCCGCAATTCGAATAAGGGTGAAGCAAAGAAAGCCTCTTGAGGGGAAGCCGTCATAGCAGTGTGCAAGTCCGATGACTCAGCATGCAATTCACACATTTCCCATATCAGCCTCGACATAAACCCAGAAAAGCCTTTTACTAAGAGGATTGGCTTTTTCTGGAAGCGAAGTGTTCCAAAGTTAAGTCGACCCTGCCAAGCTGGGGGAGGGTGCTTCGAAACAGAGGATAAAGTGTGCCTGTGGTCTGCATGCCGCATGGGGAAATGGAATTTAAGCATCAGTCCCTCGAGGCTTTTTCATAATATTCTTAACGAAAGATTGTTAAATCTCAGGCTTTGCTTAAAGTGCCCACAAGCGAAGGCCCGGCGCCCGGAGAGAGGCCTTGCGAAACTTGCAAGTTGGCGAGAATGTCGAGGAAACTGTAACTTTTTCGATTTGAACATGGTATCTCTGGTGGTTTCTGGAATTTGGACCCCAAAAGGAAGCCAATGCGATGCGTCTCTGCAAGAGACGCCTGCCATCAAAAGTGGTGAGTGAGGGAATGGGAATGGGATTTTCGGAACACGATCTGATCAACTGGTTTACTCAGTATGCTTATCAGCCCTATTTGATTTATTTTGCCATTTTCGCACTGATGCTGGCCTCTGGTTTTGGTTTGCCAGCGCCTGAGGAAGTCACCCTGGTCAGTGCCGGACTGGTCTGCTACATCGGTTCACGACCCGATCTCTATCCGCCGCCTTATGTAGGAGCCACGGCAGCCAATGCCTATGTGGCCGCGGGGGTAGCCTTTTTCTCTGTGGTGTTTTCTGACTGTTTAGTTTTCTTTTTGGGGCGCAAATTTGGTGGGCGATTCCTCAGATCTCGATACACAGCTCGCTTTCGAACCCGCATGGAAGAAGTAGCCACATGGACCAAAAAATATGGAATGTGGGCGGCTGGGGCCTTCCGATTCACCCCGGGATTGCGGTTTCCCGGACACTTTGCCTGCGGGATGATGGGTCTGAGTGCGGCCAAGTTTGTGCTGGTTGATGCGACAGCGGCCATGGTATCTGTGCCGACCCAGGTCCTGCTGGTCGCCTTTTATGGTGAGACCATCCTGATTTACTTCAAACAGTTCAAAATAGTTCTGGCTGTCATCTTGATCGCTGTTGCTATTTACTACCTGGTTCGTTGGTTAAGGCGACGAAGAGCTTCTAAAAGAGCTGTCGCTCCCCTTCCTCCCTCTTTGTGAAAGGTGCCTCGAGTTTCTCGAAGCACATATCGTTTTCGATCCTACGCTTGGTCTTGACGTTTGGAAGGAGGAGAGGCTAGCCTCAGCTCTTTCCGGCCAAAGAGGACAAGATCGTGCCCGGTTTTCCCATACCATTCAAAGCTCTATTCCAAGCGGCAACGCGCCTTTTGGGAGCGATTCTCATTATTGGTTTATGGACCGGTTTCAACCCATTTCTGCGCTTCTGGGTCTATTCTCACTGGGATTTGCAATCCTTTATCAAGCTCATGGATAGCATCAGTTTGGGCATTTTGATTCTGCAGATTCTCGGTCTGTGGCTTTTGCTAAGGAATTTCGGGGGGAGGCAACAGCTCGAATGGAGTGGCAAGATAGGTCCCATTGTGAGTGCGCTCTGCATCTTACCCGTTCTTTGGCTCGGGATCAGTCTGACTTTATATATTATTACGGAATTTCATTTGCTAGAAGATGCAGGCTTTGGCCCGCTCTACGATAGTCATTTTTTTGTGCGGCAAAATCCTTTGAGTTTGACCAGTCTGGCTTTTTTTACCAGCGCTATTCTTGAAGAAATATTCTATCGATCCTGGTTGCCGGATTTTCTGCAGCGATTTTTCAGGACTAGCGTTGCCATCCTGCTGAGTGCCAGTCTCTTTACTTTCGCCCATGCATCGCCCCATACCGGAGCTCTGGCTTTGCTGGCTATCTTTCTTGTAGCTCTGGGTTTTCATTATGTGCGATCGAACTATGGTCTGACTGCTGTGATTGTTCTCCATCTTTTAAATAACACAGTGGTCTTTGTGGGGGCTGTTTTTTCATTCCAAATTTTTAAATTTCTCGCCGATCATAAGTGGGCAATGTATGGTTTTTTGCTGATCGCATTGGTAGGTGCTGGATTTATCATAAGAGATTTTCGTAAGCTGCTGAATAAGGGGCCGACTGGCCCCTACGATCACTCGTTACCACGAATATTGCTGTAAAAATCATTCCCCTGATGGTCGCAGACAATAAAAGCCGGGAAATCCTTGATCCGAATCTTACGAATCGCTTCCATTCCCAAATCGGCAAAATCGACAACTTCGACACTGAGAATATTCTGTTTGGCAAGAATGGCCGCCGGTCCGCCGATGGAACCTAAATAGAAGCCACCAAAGGTCTTGCAGGAAGCTGCCACTTCAGGCGAACGATTGCCTTTCGCCAGCATAATGAGCGAACCGCCTTTAGCCATAAAAGGGGCGACATAGGGATCCATCCGGCCGGCCGTGGTCGGGCCGAAACTGCCGGAAGGCATGCCTTCAGGAGTTTTTGCAGGACCTGCATAGTAGATGGGATGATTTTTGAAATAGTCGGGCATGGGTTTGCCTTCATTCAGCATCTGCTGAATCCGGGCATGAGCGACATCGCGAGCCACGATTAAAGTGCCACTGAGTTTGAGTCGAGTTTTGATTGGATGCTTGCGCAATTCGTTCAAAATTTCAGGCATCGGTCGATCCAGATCGATTTCCACTGGTTTTTCCAGAATCGGATCCTGAGCTGGTAAAAAGCGCGCTGGCTTATGCTCCAGCTCTTCGATGAAAATGCCATCCTTGGTGATCTTGGCCTTGATATTGCGATCAGCACTGCAGCTCACTCCAATCCCAACCGGGCAGGAAGCGGCATGCCGCGGAAGTCGAATCACCCGGACATCATGGACAAAATATTTACCACCAAACTGCGCGCCGATCCCCGTTTCTTGACAGATTTTTTGGACCCGAGCTTCCCATTCTCGATCGCGAAAAGCCTGGCCATGGGCATTGCCTTCGGTCGGCAGATGATCCAGATAGCCTGCCGAAGCTTCTTTGACGATTTTAAGACAGCTTTCCGCTGAAGTTCCGCCGATCACAAGAGCCAGATGATAGGGTGGACAGGCACTCGTTCCCAGATACTTCACCTTGTCTTCAATGAATTTGACGAGGCTCGCTTCGTTCAGCAGCGATTTCGTCTGTTGAAACAGAAAAGTTTTATTGGCTGAACCACCGCCTTTGGCCAAAAACAGAAACTCATAGCTATCGCCTGAGCTGGCATAGAGATCAATCTGAGCCGGCAGATTATTGCCGGTGTTTTTTTCTTCAAACATGCTGATGGGAGCCAGCTGGGAGTAACGCAGATTTTCCTGCTGATAGGTTTTAAACACAGCTTTGGAAAGCCATTCCGCATCGTCGGCACCAGTATAAACGTGCTGGCCTTTTTTACCAATGATGATGGCTGTTCCTGTATCCTGGCACCCCGGAAGCTTGCCATCGGCGGCGATCACGGCGTTTTGCAGCAGAGTATGGGCGACGAAACGGTCATTGTCTGAGGCTTCGGGATCGTCCAGAATATTCTTCAGGTTTTGCAGGTGGCCGGGGCGCAGAAAGAAGGCCACTTCGCGGAATGCTTCCCGAGCCACAAGTTCCAAAGCTTCTGGCGCGACTTGCAGGATGGCTTTACCCTGAAAACTGGAAGTACTGACGTAATCCTTGGTCAGCAGACGATAGGGTGTCGTGTCTGAGCCTAAAACCAGGGGCTTATGGTAGGAGAATTCCATAAAAGGTCCTCACAAAAATGACATGAATCGACGTCTGACCGCAGAGGCGAGTATAGAAATCAGCTGGAGTGTGGTCAATGGAAGGATGAAAGAGACCCGGCCGGGATCGCGAGATCTTGGGCGTCAATCAGTGGGCATTCGTGTGGCCTTGGCCTTTTTGTTGTTTTTTAAATTCTTCTTCACTGGTTTCTTGCTGGCGGGCGGTTTCATAGCCGCAGGCCTTCTTTGGAGCGTTTTCCAGCTTCGAAGTATCATCCTGGCAAGTTTTGGCAATTATGGATTTGGCAGGCAACTGCCGAGCCTCACGCAGATGCCGAATGCCTTCCTGTCCTTCTGACTCTTTGACATCGCCATTGACGGAGCACAGCAAAGCAGCTCCCAACATAATTTTATTACAGGGGTTGGGCGGATCCACAGCAATGGCTTCGCGGTGGTACTCGACCGATTTCTTGATGTCACCACTGACGTCAAACAGCCAGCGCATCAGAAAAAAATCAGGCACGAGTCGATAGAAAATACCCAAGGCATAGCGGGTGTTGCCTTGTAGGGAAGAATCCTCACCAAAACGATAATTGTATGGCGAGCGACTGGCATCAAGCCACAGTTTTTCTACCAGTTTGGCTTTTTTCAAAGACACAAAGATGCCATCAAGAGAAGCGATTTTACCGATCATCGCTCCAAGAAAAAGCTGGCAAATGGGATGATCCGGCTGGCTTTGAATGCATCGATTGGCAGCTTTTTCGCCACGCACGAATATGCTGCGAGCGTAAGGCCAATCTTTCTCGTTGGTATAGGAGGAGCCGAGTTGAAAGGCGACTTCGGCATGCATCCAAAGACCATCATTCCAGTCGCTTTCTTTGGCCGAGATCGACTCTATGATCTCCAACTGACGCTTCAAAACAGCTTCCGGCATCAGTTGATTTTTAAACTGCTGCTTGTTTTTGTACCATTCTTCCTTCAGAACTGGGTATTTATCCATAGGCTTGAAATTAACGGGATAGGCAATGAGTTGATCTCCAGCCGCTTTGAGTGAGCTCGGCCTGGCAGAAACGGCGATGCCGAAGATCAGCAGTAAACCGACCCAAAGGGGAGACATTTTTTTGGAGAAGACC
>JBGSRE010000537.1:0-7562 GCA_041737755.1 Oligoflexus sp. | reverse complement strand
CTGGGTCCAGATTTCCTTAAGGATCTTGGAAAAGTTAAGGGTTTGCCTCTTACCTTTAACGGCCAAACTCAGGTTTTCATCACCAACGCCAATTATCGAAGTGACGCACAGCGCAAATCAGAGGGTCAAAAGCAAGGATTTTGGCGGGATCTTTTCGCAAATTGGCTAGGTATTTTGCCATTATTGACTATGGTTTTACCGCCTTCTTTCAACCCCCAAGAGCTTTATGATCCCGTGACTTACCTGGAAACCCCCTTTCTTTTTCCATCAACAATTGCTGATGCGATGGATCTTCCTATCGGAAACATAAGGAGTTATGGGCTTACGGGTGGGGTTTCGTTAAGTCTCGATATGGCCGGGCGGTCTGTGCGTTCCCTGCAGCAATCCCTCGGATTGAGCGATCTGGATCTAGTGATCCCGCTGTCTTTTTTCAGGGATGGTGAGCACCGCATCAGCATTTTGCGGCGCAATGAGTCCCATGTATGGCTCGCTTTGAGTGAAGTTCGTCGAATCGGAACGTCAATTAGTACAAAACTCGGCAAGGACTATAAGGTCCTACAAAAACTTGTGAGCTGGTGGGCGGGCGTACCGGCACCGATTTCTCCTATCGATTTTGATCTACAAAAAGCCCGAATTTTTCAGATCGATGAGCTGTATGACTTTGATCTGCTGCGAGCAGGAGCCAAGGAAGCCTTTGTAAAAGCGCTCCATGGCGACTTTCAAAAAGCGCGAGAAATGAGTGGTCAATTGCAAGGTCAGGAGACCAAGCCGGACCCAACCAACGGTGTGAATTTCCAATTCTATCGCGTCACCACTCGCAATGAAACGGGATTGAAGCAGGAACGCAGCTTCTATGTGTCCCAAAGTCAACGACAGAGCACGATGGGGGTTGGTGAAAGTCGGACCACTGATAAAGAAGGAGAATTCCTTACATTGGAAGCCGAACAGTATCTTCACGATCGCAATTGGAACGTGCTGGTGGGCGCTGACACGACCGAATTTCGACACAAGCTATCGATTCCTGTGCGAAAGGAAAAAGGTCCGGGCAAGACCAGCCGATTCGTACTTTCCGCCAATCCGGCCAACCCGCTCTATATGACCGCTTCACTCCGCATTATCGACGCTTTTGTGGATGTTAATGACTATCAAAAAACACTGACACTCCTCAGGCGCTACTCAGGTTTGCCGATGGAAGATGCCCCAGAAATCCCCACCTATGCAGCGGACGTGCAGCGCCGGCTCTTGCGCGAGCAGGCTTTGGTGAATCCCATGGATGAAATCTATACTCAGCCCATTACTGCGACGCATCTTGGCAAACTTGTAACGAGTGCTCATCTCTATTTTGCTCATGATCTTATCATAGCACTGGCCCGCAAGGATGAACGTGCACTTTGGATGGCTATGGCCAAGGCCTTCGATGCTGATCCCAAATATTGGGCCAGGAAGGGACCCGAAGCAGGGGCGATGTATTACACAAACCTTATGGGATCGTTTGCCATCTTACCTCTGCGACTGCTCAATATTGAAACGGACTACCCCGACGTCGCCAACGAGGTGCGCAGGATAAGAAAGGGCTTTAATGCCCTGCTTAAGGCCAAAGAGCCCCTCGATATCCTGGCCGCCTATCAGCAAGTGCTGGACACAAATTATCCAGTCGAACTCATGCAAGCCCTAGGAGCCATGGCCAAAGGACTGCCTGTGCCCATTATCGTTGGCTTTAATAGCCAGCCCAAGGACCAAGGCAAGGATAGCCCGGATGTGCAGTCAGCCAAGAAGCTATTCGAATCTTTGAATGACAGAGTCTTCGAATCCCCCTGGCCCATTCCACCTTTAAAGCGGGATCAAAGTGTCGAGGAGAAATTGGCCAACTTTTTACCAGGCGGCTATAGAGACCCTAGAGGAACTCCAAAGTTGCTCCAAGTGAAATTCCAACTCGACCGACTCAAAACAAACTCCCCAGAGGCCGTGGAAGGGGTGATGCAGGTTCAACTGACAGCCCTAAACATGTCTCTTGCTCATAGTAATATTCAGGTCTACATGCGAATCGAACAGCATGGAGCCTTGAACATAGGTCGATTTGTCTTGGGTGAAAACATCGTCAAGGTCGCACCTGACATTGGCAGTCGAGCCCTTTCTAAACCCGAGCGAAGCGACATTTTTCGCTTCAACCTCAATGGTCCTGATGGTTTAGAGGGATCGTCTTTCATCGATAAGGCGATTGCCAAGGGCGACAGCTTCGATGTGTTTATAAGTCTGTCGGAAGATGGTGAAGCTTGGGGACCCGAACAAACGCTGTCTTTTAAGATTGAAGATGGGGTGCTGAAAAATCTTTGAGTATGCCCAATCATGAAGGACGCGGGACTTCATTCACTACGTCATTCGCGTGCTACAAACTACCTTCTGAACCGATTGCCTGTTCATGCAGTCCAAAAAAAGGATTATCGGACATAGCACGGCTTCTAAGACGCAAGATCTTTATGTTCATTATAGCGCATCCGAACTCGGTGATATTTCACCTTACAGCTTTTGAGACCCCCCGGTGCCAATTGATCCAGGAATTGGAAGATCCAAAGCTGCTTCCTAGCTCTGTCACAAATCGCTGCATTTTTCAGAAGAATGTCATTTTGATAGAAATAGAGGTCATGAACGGGAAGTCATGAGCATACTGGCGGTGATTTTGAAGAAACTTCGGCACTTCACGGTCTAAAGGCGATTATTGTGTTTACCTGCCTCCGAAAATAGGTTTTATTATGGACCTTCCACAGTTCTGAGGCTTAGGCTGAGGGACTCGCACGAGTTCTAAGATTATGAAATCGTAGGACAACCTTATGGTGGCTGTGGCGAAGTGGTTAACGCATCGGATTGTGATTCCGACATACGTGGGTTCAATCCCCATCAGCCACCCCATTTCCTTTTTTACTTATTACCTACCATCATCCGAGTTGAGCCGGAGTTGTCTGATTTTCAATGTCTCCTCTTATTTGAATCCCTAATATCTTCGAAGCAAGTGCATGGATGTGGACAGAACCGAGGATGGAGTTGCACTTGAGAATCGTTGTGCAATTGAATAGCCTCAAGCTTCATTTACTGTCGGTGCCTGCCTAAATGGTGAAAATCATTTTATATATTAGATTGTTATACAATTCGTTCTGATGTGGGACGTTTTCAAGTTAAAATCTTTCTAAAGGAAAATCATAGATGGAACATGCTGATATATTGAACAAAATGTCCATCATATAGACTAGCATGTCTCTAGGCCCCGCACTTCAATGAGCCCGATATTGGGTTAACACAAAATATCTAATCGCAAACAACCGTTAACGTCCCGCCTGAAAAGACAAATTCCACCCACTGTCCTTCCTCTTTGGTAAAACCCTTTATCGCAACCCGCTCACCATCCACCTCAAGTTCACAGACATCTGTCAACGAAACTTCCTCGGAATAATCTTCAATTCCTGAATACTCTTCGTCTTTAAATTCCTTCACTTGAACTTCCTGGAAAGCATCAATCCTAACCACAAGATGAGACAGGTCTTCACCCTCATCTGGAAGATCTAAAAATGCTTCGCTACATTTCAAAGAAAAGACCTTGCGACCAAGATCTAAACTAAACTCGATAACTGGAGAATCAGGAAAAGTCAGCAGTTCGATATCTTTTTCTGTTAAGATTTTCATGGATTAATTTCTCAATATTGAAGTGAAATCAGATGAATCTTCGGATCGTTTCTAGATAGTGTCATGGGGGTGTGAACTGATTGGCAAAAGCAAGGAAAGACGGGCCGCTGTTTGCACCAGCATGCCCACGACTTTATTCTTTGATTTTAACATCCGAACGGCGACGCTGTGTTTCCAGCCATTTACTTAGAAGCTTATTCATCTCTTCCTGTCGCAATTGATTTTCCAACTGGGGCTTTAATTTCACATACTCATCACTGCCAGAGAATTCACGCTTGGCAACGTAAAATATGGAATAGCCCATCGGCGTCTCAATAGGGCGTGTATAGCGACCTTCTTCAAGATCCCGAATCGCATTTTGAAACAAAGGCGCCAAGTCTTTCAAGAAAACTTGCGGCATCTGACCACCGTTTTCACGGGCAGATTCATTATCGGAATAGATCTTTACCGCTTTATCAAAGGGCATTCCACCTTCGATTTCCTGGTAAACTTTCTCGACCAACTGCTTTTTACCACTTTTAACAGCTTCAACCGAGCCCGATGGAACAGCGATTTGCAACTGACGCAAGGTCAGACGAATGTTTTGTGCCATCGTTCCTGAGTTGCGAAGATAAAAACTCTGTACATCGCGATCGGTGATCTTAACCTGAGGCAGAATTTCTCGACCCTGGAACTGGTTGATCAGCATCTGCGTGCGAAAGTCTTCCTGATACTGATCATACGTCATGCCCTGCTCGCCAAGCGCCTTCATCAACTGCTCTTTGGAAAGATTGCGACGCGAGAGAAAATTCTTTATCTCTTCATTCAGAGCTTCCTCAGTAACCTCTATATCCAACTCATCGGCTTTTTGCATGATAAGCTTTTTGTTGATCAAATCCTGAACTGCAACTTTTGGTGGAGGATCGGTTTCCAAAGCCGGCCAAGCGGAGACTTCCACTAAGGGCCCTTTGTCCACCTTGCTCTGCACTTCACTGGCGGTAATTGCTTGGCCATTGACTTCGGCTATCAGTCGGTCCACGAGCTGCTCGGCTCCGGCAAGCCGTGTACTGGCAAGCAGAATCAGACCACCAACGACAATATGACACTTCAAAGTGATCGGGAAGATTTGATTGGTATGGTGTTCAGAGCCATTTCTACCCATTTTTGATATTCCTCATCCTGGCGCTTTTTTTTCAGGATTTCCTGAATTCGTCCCCTGACTGTTTCAAAGCCTAGCTCGGCCTTAGGGATCTTCTTATCTAGCATAATAATGTGGAAACCATAAGTTGACTTTAAGATCGTCTGGATTTCGCCAGGAGCCATCTCAAATGCGACATCAAAGACGGAAGGCAAATCGCCTTTAGCGAAAGGGCCAAGAATTCCGCCTTGTTTGGCTTCAGGAGAAATCGAAAGTTCTCGGGCTAAGGATTCAAAATTATTCATGTTAATTCGAGATCTAAGCTTTTTGGCGTCGGCCTCTGAGGCCAGTACAACTTGTCGGATCACAACCCGTGTAGGCTCCTGAAATTGGCTTTTGTGCGTCTGATAGTATTCCTTGAGTTCGACCTCTGTCAGTTTGATGTTATCTAGAATCTTCTCTTTAAGATATTGATCCAAAATATCCTTCTCACAGAGCATCGCTTTGAGCTGGCCTCGAGTTTTATCATTGGTAAACAAAGGAGCATTTCCCTGCACGGTAGCTGCCCATTGTTCCAAGCAATGGGTAAAGCGGCTGACTTCGTTGACGTCAAAGCGGTTTTCCGCGAGGATGAACTGATAGAGCAGTTTCCTTTCAATGAGATCAGCCATGATTTTGTTATAGAGCTCAAAAATCGGCTTTTCTGGAGTTGTCGCCGTTCCTGTGCCGCCTTCAGCACTTGGGGCGGCGTTGAGCTGCTGAAGATAAAAATTATATTCCCATTCAATATCCTGATGCGTAATCAAATAGTCACCGACATAGACGGTGAAATCTAAATCTTCCAAGGATCCTTCTTGAGCCTGTTTTCCTAGGAAAAACGTACCAGTATGAAAAATTTTCCAGGTATAGGAACCCACTAGGAAACAAGCGATCCACAACCCGCCAATCACATAACGTTTCCTGAGCATTAGAACTCCTTATACATCCAAGGTCAATGGCAGCAACGTTTCAATGAGCGATTGCAAAGGAAGCTCCGTTTTGATTTCACGGAGACGAATCATCAAGCGGAAGTCTGCTGTCAAACTAAGAATTTCAGGTCGCTTTCGAACAGTTTCGGTGAGACGCCCGATATGGCTTTCTTTGAGTTGACTGAATCGCAGCTCAAACACACCTTCTCGCAGTTGCTGCAGCTGCTGGACCCGCAGCTTACGCAGGATCACTTTGAGCGCTGCGACCTGAAAGAGGCTTTGCGCTTCCGGTGGGGGAACACCAAAGCGATCGCGGGATTGATGAATGAGTTTCTCAACTTCGGACACATCGCGAGCACTAAAGAGATTTTTATAGAGCCAGAGTCGCTGTTTCTCTTCACTCACATACGAAGCAGGGAGCGAAGCTGATATCGGGATCTTAATTTCTGGATCGATTTCGGCTTCGACCTCCAGACCTCGCAGGGTATCCATTTCTTTTTCCAATAATTCCATATACATATCAAATCCAACGTCGGCGATATGGCCCGACTGCTCGCCCCCCAAAAGGTTGCCCGTACCGCGTAGTTCCATATCATAGCTGGCGATTTGGAAACCAACGCCGAGTTCCTGATGAGCCGCAAGGATTTCCAAACGACGACGCGCATCGTCGCGATCTGCCAAGCCTCCATGAGTGAGAAACCAAGCATAGGATTGACGACTTGATCGCCCCACTCGACCGCGCATCTGATAGAGCTGTGCAAGGCCGAACTTGTCGGCATGATTGATAATGATGGTGTTGACGTTAGGCATATCTATTCCAGATTCGATGATCGTCGTACAGACCAGCACTTTATATTTCTGCTGAATGAAATCTATTATAACCGATTCCACATTGTTTTCCTGCATCTGCCCATGTGCAATAGCAATGCTCACCCCAGGCAGCAATTGGTCGAGGAAATGCTTGACTTCACCGATGTCTTGAACCCGGTTATGGACAAAGAAGACTTGGCCACCGCGTGCCAGTTCCTGCTCAATGGCTTTCTTGATCAACTCGTCATCAAAGGGAGCAATGTAAGTTCGAATCGCCAATCGCTCGGTGGGCGCGGTGGCTATCACAGAAATATCACGGATACCGAGCAGCGACATATGCAGTGAGCGCGGGATAGGAGTCGCGGTGAGTGTGAGCACGTCACAGGAAGCTTTAATCTTTTTGATAGCCTCCTTGTGGGTCACGCCAAAGCGCTGTTCCTCATCTACCACCAAAAGACCAAGACGACTGGGCTTGACATCCTTAGAGAGTAGCCGATGTGTGCCGATCAGGATATCCAGACGGCCTTCATTAAATGCCGATAATGTTAGACGAATTTGCTCTGCCTTGACAAACCTATTGGCCACACCCACTTCGACTCCATAGGCCTTACATCGCGAGCGAAAAGTATCATAGTGCTGATAGCTCAGCAAAGTGGTGGGGGCGAGGATCATGACCTGCCCCCCATCAAGAGCCACCCGCATCGCGGCACGCAAAGCCACTTCGGTTTTACCAAAACCAACATCCCCGCAGACCAAACGATCCATCGGTTGTTCGGAGGAAAGGTCCGCATTTACATCATCGATGGCCTTCTGTTGGTCAGCTGTCTCCATATAAGGGAAGTCTGCTTCGAATTGATAGTAAGTATCGGTCGGCTCGCTGAACGGATCGCGCTTCTCCAGCTTTCTTTGTGCATAGATTCGCAAAAGCTGTTCAGCCATATCCTGAATGGCTTTTCGGGCCTTAGCCTTGCGCTTTTGCCAGCCCGAAGACT
>JBGSRE010000431.1:0-4127 GCA_041737755.1 Oligoflexus sp. | reverse complement strand
CTGATCCACGCCTTTTTCGGCGTCCTTTAGGACAATTTGAGGCTTACACCTGGATTTCTTGATCCCAGGCCGCTATTCTTACTGAATAAGTTAGTCTCTGGCGCTTTAGGCGCCAGAGACTATCCTGAGCGAAGCGAAGGATCTCGTGGAATAAGGGACTTATCGGCGAGATCCTTCGTCGTTTCACTCCTCAGGATAGTCTCTGGCGCTTTAGGCGCCAGAGACTAGTTAAGAGTAAAGGGGCCGAAGTGAGCTCAATAAGATCCTGGGGCGGGATGAGTGCTCATGAGAGCCGGGATGCTGCCATTCACTGGAAGCAGGACATCTCTTCGGCGCTCAATGCCGATCAAAAATATCTTTGCTTTGGCTTGGGGCGAAGCTATGGCGACAGTTGCCTGCCCGTTCTGGGCACAGCCTTGCTCATGAGCTCACTGAATAAACTACGCAGTTTCGATCCGCAAACCGGCCTGCTCTCGGCAGAGGCAGGCCTTAGCCTAAGCGATATTCTCGATTTCGCCGTTCCTCGCGGTTGGTTTATTCCTGTTTCGCCAGGCACGAAATACGTGACATTGGGCGGAGCGATCGCCAACGATATCCATGGCAAAAATCACCATCGTCGGGGGACCTTTGGTCGGCATGTAACGGAATTGGAATTGATTCGTTCTTCTGGAGAAGTG
Source organism: Oligoflexus sp. (assembly GCA_041737755.1). Classification (GTDB taxonomy): domain Bacteria; phylum Bdellovibrionota_B; class Oligoflexia; order Oligoflexales; family Oligoflexaceae; genus Oligoflexus. The sequence goes on along the minus strand of JBGSRE010000431.1, from coordinate 3,450 downwards.
CTCCTCTGCAGTCCCACCCGTGAAAAAGAGCTCTTTGCAGCGACGATTGGTGGGCTAGGGCTGACTGGAGCTATCAGCTGGTGCACGATTCAACTTATTCCGATTCAATCGGCTTTGATCGAAATGGAATCGATAAAAACTTCCGGATTAGACGACTTTTTTGCCTTGGAAGATGAATCGGCACGCGACTGGGAATATAGCGTGTCCTGGATCGATTGCATGGCAAAAGGTACCAGGCGAGGTCGGGGTATTTTCATTCGTGGCAATCATGCGACAGCTGGCAATCCTGCCGAAGAGTATGCAAAGCAGACTTCCTGGAAACTGAGTATTCCCTTTCAGGCCCCGTCCTGGCTGCTCAATCCGCTCAGCATCCGCGCCTTCAATGAACTTTATTACCATAAACAGCAGAGCCGAACGCTCAGGGCCAAGGTCGCTATCGATCCTTTTTTCTATCCGCTCGACAAAGTTTTGCATTGGAATCGCCTCTATGGCAAAGCGGGAATGCTCCAGTATCAATGTGTGATCGATTCTCACCGGAAACAGGAACTGATCGAAATCTTCGATCTTATAGCGCATTCAGGCCAGGGATCGTTCCTCGCTGTTATCAAAAAATTCGGTGATCTACCCTCGCCTGGCCTCCTGTCTTTCCCAAGAGAGGGCTATACTTTGACGCTAGATTTTCGCAATCTCGAGCACAAGTCACGGGCCCTTTTTCAAAAGCTCGATGCCGTCGTAGCTGCTGCTGGGGGCCGTCTTTATCCGGCCAAAGACGCCCTCATGAGTCCGCAGCTCTTTCAAAAAGCTTATCCAAACTGGCAGGAATTTGCCCGTTATATTGATCCAAAATTCACTTCACTTTTTTGGCAAAGGGTCACCCGTGACCGAAACACATAAAGTTCCAGAGCTAGCCATTTTCGGCGCCAGTTCCGGCATGGCCTTGGCCGTTGCTCAAATCTACGCGCAAAGGCGCGCTCGCCTCTATCTCATCGCTCGAGATCGGCAGAAATTAAACGAAATCGAAAAGGACTGCAAAAGTCGCGGTGCGAGCGAAGTGCATATTATTGTCGCCGATTTGGGCAGTGCGGCCAGCGCACGTTCAGCGACAGAGCTGCTCTTACAAAGAGCTCAGCATCTGGATGTGGTCCTGATCGCTTCAGGAATTTTGGGCGACACCGAGCAACTGCTAGTCGATGCTCAAAGCTGTGAGCAGCTGATTAACGTCAACATTCAAGCTCCGATTGCTATTTGCCATGCGCTCCTGCCCTTCCTCCTTCAACAAAAAAATGGAGTGTTAGCCGTTTTTTCCAGCGTCGCTGGTGATCGGGGACGGGCGAGCAACTTCATCTATGGAGCCAGTAAAGCGGCCATCACGGCTTTTGCTTCTGGACTAAGGGCGCGGCTTTTGGATTCGGGAGTGCAGGTGCTCACGATCAAACCTGGAATGGTAGCCACGGCTATGACGGCTCATCTGCCTCAGGGACCATTGATGGCGACTGTCCAATCAGTAGCGAAAGGCATCGTCAAGGCCATCGACCAACGTCAGGATTGCGTCTATGTTCCTGGGTTTTGGCGCTGGATCATGCTGATCATTACCCATCTACCAGAATTTATTTTCAAACGTTTGAAATTTTAAAAATCCTCACCGCGAAGCAAGGTTTGCAAAAATGGATTCACAAATTTCTCGCCTGGATCCAAGGCCAGTCGCTGCCTGTTCCATTCCGCAAAACGCGGATACATCGCCATAGGATTGCGATAAAAAAGTTTCCCCCAATGCGGCCGTCCCTTTAGGGTGAGAAACTCGGCCTCAAGAGCCCGAAAGTAAGGCTGATAGCCGAGGCCAAACGCGGGAAAAACCTGGGCAGCAAGATAGCCAACTGGCTGCCCAAGGGTCGGCGAAAGCAAGGTTCCGCGATCGGCACCCAAAAATCGCACTTCACCAGGAAAGCTGGCAAAATAGCGATCCCTTCCCAGTTTATCAGCAAAGAATCGATTGACGTCGTGATAGGCAATCAAAGCATCATCGATGCGATCCAGTGGAAACGCATATTCCATTTCATAGAACCGCACCTTTCGAACAGTTGACATCACCTCATAGCTGCGCCCGATATAATGCTCTTCACCGGCCAATCGAGTCATCATGTTCATCATCGAACTGATTTTTGAAGGCCAAATCGAAGTCGCCCGCAGCATAGCATCCAGCGCATAGTTTTCCATAAAGACACGATGAAACCAGTTCCCAAGGCGAGCCTTTTCGCTGTCTTTATCGGTCTGATCCCGAATCACCATCAAAACATGATCATTGAAGGGGAAAGTAAAATATTCGAAGTGATCATGGGTTTTATAAAGTACCGGATCACGCGCCTCTTTCTGATGAACAATGCGGCTGCTATATTCTAAATTATGGGCTTTTATCAATTGAAAACTCAGGGAATATATCACTCCCATCGCTCCGAGTCCGACTCGAGCTGCTTCCAGCAAAGGCTGATCGTCTGGCCGATCGGCCCGCAGTTCCAAAAGACTGCCATCCGCTAGCACCAGCTCCATTCCAATCAAGGTCTGTGCATCGCAAAAAGAGCCCCATTTCATGCCCGTGCCATGAGTCCCAGTCGAGACAATGCCTCCCATCGCCTGCTCATCAATATCGCCGAGACTGGGAAAGGCCAGACCATTCAACCAAAGAATGGGATTCAGATCCCGCAGCTTGATACCGGCTTCTACCTTGATCTGCATCTTCTCTGCATCCAAGCTAAGCAAACGGTTCCAGCCGGTGGAATGAAGCTGAGTCGCCTCTGTTGCCGCACAGGCATTGAAACTATGGCCCGTGCCCATGACGCGAATCTTACCGCTGTTCTTCACTGCCGATTGCAGCTCTGGGAGGTTTTTTGGACTCAAAACTTCCTGAGGATTCACTTTGACCAATCGGGACCAATTGCGAAACACTTGCTTTGCCGCCACGTTTTTCCTCCGGAGATCCTGGCCATCCATTGCCTTTACGTCGGAACCTGCATTATGATTCGGGTTTCTTATGGCCCTTTTAGCAAACTTTGCGTGAAGTGCAAACAGGAAGCATGAGCAATGATGCCGTCAACGCCTTAAAGGATCTTTATGTCAGCAAAGACTCCCCCCATGCCCGATTATAAAATCTATGCCGCTGCCATCAAGGGTTTGCATCTTCCTCTTGCTTATATTGATATGGATCTTTTGGATGCCAATGCCGAGGCTCTGTGTCAAAGAGCAGGGCCTTTGCCTCTCCGTCTGGCCACCAAATCCCTTCGCTGTGTGGCTATTTTACGCTATCTCCTGCAAGAGTTTCCAAATTTCCAAGGGCTGATGGCCTATTCCGCTGCGGAAGCCGCCCGCCTTGCGACTGCAGGCTTCGACGATATTTTGATCGCCTATCCAACGATGGATGAGGAAGACATCCGTGCCTGCCTGCCTGCAATCGAAGCC
>JBGSRE010000420.1:0-6525 GCA_041737755.1 Oligoflexus sp. | reverse complement strand
CGCGGTGGAGTCCACCACAAGCAGCAGCTTTAAACACAGGTGTTGCAGGGCGCCTATTCGCGCTGCCATTGAAAACTCCTTGAGACGGATCAAGAGATGGTTCGAGTCAAACAACGTCACCACTCAGTTGTATTTCACGCTGCAGCCATAAGGCCTCGAACTGGCTGTCGCAATCGGCTTGCCGGCAAGCGCAGAATCCAGGGCCTCTACCACATAGTTTTTCGAAGCCGGAATCACCTTTGGATCGGAAGAGTCATTGTTATCAATGGCTCCCGCATAGACCACCTGCTGATCGGGATTGATCACATACATATGCGGGGTAGTCTTGGCACCATAAGCTTTGCCAACTTTTCCATCCGTATCCAAAAGAATGGCTGATGGTGCCGCTCTTCTCTCTTTGGCATCGGCGAGAGCCTGCTGGGGTTCGACATAACCCTGTTTGCCTTTGGCCGAAGAATTGACCGTCAGCCAAACCACTCCTTTAGCTGTATAATCCTGCTGAAGCTTCTGCATATTGCTGCTGCTATAGTGTTTTTTCACAAAGGGGCAGTCCTTATTAAACCACTCCAGCACAACCCATTTGCCCTTAAAATCAGCTAATTTATGCCACTTTCCTGTGGCGTCCTTGATTTCAAAGGCGGGTGCAGCTTGGCCCGGCACTGCATCGGCCCAAGCCGTGCCAGCGAGTAAAAATGCAGAAGTCAGAATCGCAAAAAATTTCATGAGAAGCTCCCTATCTATTTTTGAAAAAGACTCTCGATATTCCCGAGAGTGAGAATCTGTGGCAAAATCTGTGGACTGGATCCATCGGCTGGATAAAAAAGGTAGAATGGCACCGAGGCTCGATCAAAAGCAGCCAGCGCCTCGGTGATAACGGGATCCAGATTGGTCCAATCGGCTCGAATGAGTCTGACATTATGTTTGGCGAAGATAGTTTGGGCAGCGTCTGTGTCCAAAACAGCTTTTTTATTGACCTGGCAGGTGACACACCAGGCCGCAGTGAAATCGACAAAAACTGCCTGAGCTTTGGCTTTTGATTCTACAATGAGCCTCGGATCGTAATCCAGCCAGACCGTTTGCTGAACCCTGCTGCTGGAGCTTGCTACTAGTGGCGCTTTCACCACCCAATTTGCGGTCAAGCCGAGACTAAGCAAAGCGATCGCCAAAGCCAATGATTTCCATAGGACAGTGCGGCCTTTACCGAGCCAGATACAAAAGCTAAGGACGAGTCCGAGAGTCGTGAGATAAAGCCAGGCATCGGTTCCAATTTGCATGCCGAGCACCCAAAGCAGCCAAAGAACTGTGGCGAACAGTGGAAAGGCCAGAAGCTCTCTTAGTGTTACCATCCACATTCCAGGACGAGGCAGTCGAATCTTTGGAAAGAAGGCCAGGGCAAGGAATGGCGAGGCCAGTCCCAAGCCCAGAAAAAAGAAGATCAGCAGGGCTTCTCCAGCAGGTAAAACTGCAGCAGCGCCCAAGGCTGTGCCCATAAAAGGTCCTGTGCATGGGGTGGCAATGAACACCGATAAGCATCCCGTGGCAAAAGCTCCGGTATTTTCAAATTTTCCAGCCGCTCGGGTCAAAGAATTGCCAAATTCAAAAAAGCCTAGGAAGCTTAAACCCATGATCCAGAACAGGAGGATCAAGGCAGCAACAATAGGCGGTGATTGCAGCTGAAAGCCCCAGCCAATGGCAGCGCCACCAGCCCTGAGGCCGACAAAGAGCCCGCCCAGAGCCGTGAACGTAAGCAATACGCCCAGCGTATAAAGCATCGCCTCGCGCCAGCGTGCCTTGGCGCTGACTTTGGCGAGGGAGAAGAATTTGATGGACAGCACAGGCAGGACGCAGGGCATAAGATTCAAAATAATCCCACCAACAAAAGCGGAAAGCAGCAGGATCAGATAAGCAGTCCAGTCGCTTTCATCAGCAGGGGTCACAATGGGCACCGAATGATGTTCCCAGGATCCATTGGTATCGGCCAACACGAAAGCAGCTTTTGACTGAACAGTATTGGTGCTTTGAATCTTAAAAATAAAGGCTTTGCCGTCGGCACTTAGTAGGGGTGCAGCAGGGGTGAGGAAATCGACTTCAACGGGAAAAATTTGCAGCGATGAAAGCAGGCTAGCATTTTTGGATTGAACGAAGAGCCGAAGTTCATCCTTCTCGCGTTCCAACTTTTCGATCAGCCAGGGTGAAGAAGCCATCGACACAGGAACTTTTTTTAAAAAATCATTCAACAACTCTTGCCTTTGCCATTGAGCAGGGGACTTGGAAATGGGTCTTTGCAGGGTGAGTTGACCAAAGCCAGGCAAGCATTCCTCCTGACACACCAACCATTCAAGATCGGCGGTGAGTTGGACCTCCTCCGCTCTGGGATGGGGACGCAGGGTCAGAGGAAAAACGACTTCTGTTTCATAACCAATATTGGTGAGATCACTGATAAGAAATCTCTTTGGAACCGGCCAGGAAATCTCGCCTGCGACCGCCTGATTTGATTGAAACTTAAATTTAGGGGCACTCCCGGAGTCGCCAGGGTTCTTCCAGTATATGTGCCAATGCGGGTCGATTTGAAAATGCAGACCTATGGTGGTCTCTTCTCCAGAAAAATGCGAGGGTGCAATCCAGGAAACTTTCACATGGTCGGCGTTAATAGTTTCTTTCGCAGCCGATTGTCCTGCCAATAAAATGACTGCAAAAAGGCTAAAAATTCCGCGGATCCAGGTCATAAAATCTCCATAGGCACGACAGGGCAGTCTAAATCGTCAAAGATAAGAGTCTAATGAAAAAACTGGAAAGCTCGAGAAAAACTCAAGGCCATCATTGTTTCCGCGAAATACGCCGCTTAACTTTGTGCAAAAATTGCTGTGATTCTTCGATGCCAAACAGCAAGCCTAGACCCAAATACAGCACTCCAAAGAGAGTCAGAGCGATGATGCCAGTCATCCATCCGGGCCAATGCAAAAACTGCAAATTGTGAAAGACAAGGGCCCCACAAAGTCCGCCGATCACCCCCGAGACCAGCAGCTTGCCAAGATAGGTCCCGGAAACTTTTTGCCATTGCAGCTCCTTGCGCAAGGCACTCCGTAAAAGAGTGTATTCGACCAGGGCTGCAATACTTGAGGCTAAAGGGATGCCGGCGGTGGCCCAGGTGAAAGGCACGGCGAATATTTTTGGTAGGATTAAGGCCAAAATGAGCGCAAAGACGATGCTCACCACGACGCGAATGCTGGAGCAACGCAGCGGCGTCCGGGTATCTTTCAAGGCATAAAAAGCCGTTGCCAACAAACGACCTTGGGTGGAAGCCATCAAACCGACGGCCGATGCAGCCAGGAGAATCCATACAAAATGGGTGTCATCTTTGAGAAATTTCCCTGTTTGAAACAGGACAGTGGCGAGGACATGGCCAAGAAACACAAAGGCCAGTGACGAGGGAACTATGAAAAAAGCCAAGTGCCGAAGACCTAGCTGCAGATTTTTTTCTATGGCGTGCTTTTGCTCGGCAACCGACATATCGATGAGCTGACTGGCGGCGATGGAGCTTCCAAAGAGACTAGTCGGGAGCGTATAGATCAGCTGCGCATAGCCTAAGGTCGATACAGCTCCGGTTGGCAAAAAACTGGCGATCATGGATTCGAAGAAGACATTGATTTGCACCACACCGCGGGACAAAAGGGTCGGAAAAAAGCGGGAGAGAATGCTGCGAACCGGGGCTGATTGAATATTCAGGCCGGGCCTCATCCCGCGCATATAGGGCCACATGGAAGGGATCTGAATAGCCAATTGCAAGAAACTCCCAATCACCGCCCCCCAGGCGAGGTTTTCGGCAAATTCGTAGGCATCTTGGTCCTGCCAGAAGAAAAGGGTGACGATCATAGCACCGCTCCATAAGACAGGAGCCGCATAGGGAATGAAAAATCGCCGATGACTATTGAGCACTCCCAGGCAAAACGCCGAAAGCACGAGCAGACCCACTCCAGGAAAGAGAATGCGGACGAGATGGATCGCCGCGAGGCGCTTTTCGCCTTGAAAACCCGGGGCAATGGCATCGATCAAAAACGGGGTAAAGAGCACACCCAGCAGCACGAGAATGGATGTAAGCAAAGCTAAGAGAGTGAAGATAATGCCAGCAATGCGAGCCGCTTCTTTGGGATCACGGCTGTTGAGTCCGGCATAAACAGGTATGAAGGAGGCGGAGAGTGCGCCCTCGCCGAAAAGATTTTGGAGAAGATTAGGAATGCGTAGAGCCGCACGAAAAACATCCGCAGCATCACCATTGCCGAAGTAATGAGCAAAGACCCGTTCCCGAATCAAGCCGATCAGTCGTGAAAGCAAAATACCAGCACCAACGACGACAGCCCCGCCACGCGAGGCTTTCTTGGGTTCAGCCTTATTCGTCATTTCGACCCTTCATCCCAGACTGTGAATACGGACGGCTCAGTGTAGCATCAGTTTCTAGGAAAAACAGCCAGCCAGGCGCGCGTGCGAGCGTCGGGATCGACAGCTTTCAGGACATCCGTGATCACCGACAGTCCCGAGGCGCCGTAGGATAAGAGTGTGGACGCATGATCTAGTTTCAATCCACCGATGGCAACCAAGGGAATGCCAGGGCAGAGAGCATGCCATTCCTGAAGGCGTTCCATACCTTGGGGACCAAAGGTCATGGATTTGCAGGTCGTTTCAAAGATAGGACCGAGCGCGATATAGGAGGGTTTGATCGCCAAGGCACGGGCCGCCTCTTCGTAAGAATGCGTGCTGATTCCCAGTCGCAAACCACTTTTTTGCAAACGATCCCAATCGGAGTCGCTGAGCACATCCAGATCCTCTTGTCCCAAATGAACGCCGTAGGCGCCTGCATCGACTGCGGTCTGCCAGTAATCGTTGATAAAGAGACGAACCGGCTTTCCCCGGCAGTAATTCACAGCTTGTTGAATCGACTCAGCGATGGTCTCTGGATCGGCATCTTTGATTCGCAATTGAATGCTGGGGACTCCGAGGTCGACGAGCTTCTTCATCCATCTGAGATCAGCAACGATCGGATAGAAGCCGATCCGGCCGCCTTGAATGGATGGAAATGCAGCACGAGATCCTGGCTGTTGAAAGCTCAGACCTGGCAGTGGAAAGGCTCGCTTCTCATAATGGAGATAAGGCGCCCCCATCGAAGCACTGTTGCTGAGCAGGTCCTGCAAAAACGCATGAGCCATCACCACGGCTTCTCGCAAAGCCAAACCCTTGGACATCTCTGCAGCAATTGCCGTCGCTAGCGTGCAACCCGTGCCTCGATAATTTCTTTCGACCCTTTTCCCTGCCAACCAGAAGGCTCGATGCCCATCATCAAAATAATCCATCGGTACATGCGGAGCCGCGAGATGTCCGCCTTTGATCAGCACCGCAGCAAGGCCCCAGGACCTGAGTTCGGCCGCAGCCTTGATCATGGTGTCAGGATCAGCAATGCGATAGCCCAGCAGCCATTCAGCCTCGGGAATATTCGGCGTCAAAAGCGTGAGCCGAGGCAGCAGCAATTCACGCCATGAGGCGATCAGATCGGCCTCTGCAAAGGCGTGACCCGAGCTGGAAGCAAGCACGGGATCGGCAATGACGGGAACACCAGGCCAAGCAGCGAGGGCTGCTCGCAAAAAAATCAGCTGATCGCGATGATTGAGCAGACCGAGCTTGATGGCTGCCGGTTGTTCTTCGGCGCTGAGGACGTCCCACTGCATCTTCAGCCATAGCGAAGGCACGGCTTCGCTCAAGCTCACCTGACGATCGGATTGAGCGGTGAAACTGGCGATGATAGTTCGGCATGTGACATTCAATGTGTTGGCTGTCAGCAGATCAGCCTGAATACCAGCGGCGGCATTGGGATCGTGACCACCGACAGTCCATATGGTTTTCAATGAGCTTCCTCCTGATGCCAGAAAGGAATTCCCACCGTAGGCGACGATGCCTGGGCTCGTGACGAAGCTTCCATCATGCCGGCCTCGTAGCCCCATCGCCCGGCTTCTACCGCTGCAGCAAAGCCTTGAGCCATGCGCACGGGATCATGGGCAAGGGCCACTGCGGTGTTGACGAGCACGGCATCAAAACCCAATTCCAAAGCTTGGGTGGCATGCGAAGGACGGCCGATCCCAGCATCCACGACCAAGGTAATGCCTGGCAGTCTTTGTCTTAAGGTCTTCAGCGCTTCTAGGTTACGGAGTCCTTGACCTGTGCCGATAGGCGAACCCCAAGGCATAATGATACGACAACCGACCGAAACCAACTTTTCCGCCACCACCAGATCGTCTGTTGTATAGGGAAAAACTTCAAAGCCTTCGGCACAAAGAATGCGCGCCGCTTCCACAGTTCCAAAAGGATCCGGCTGCAAGGTATCGTCATTGCCTATCACTTCCAGTTTAATCCAATGGCCGGGCAGTCCCAAAAATGATGCTCAAACCCAGGGCACACACAACCACAAAAGCATGCATTAGATGCAAGTAGAGGTTGTTACAAGATAGAGGTTGTTACCAGGGGGTGCTATTAAGCGAA
>JBGSRE010000416.1:0-2214 GCA_041737755.1 Oligoflexus sp. | reverse complement strand
CAATTGAGTGCCAGCAAAGAAGCTCATGGCCACCAGGATTGTTGGCACGCCCATGGTGAGTTGGGGGTTCATAATCTTGTCGATAATAACTAAAAAAATAAGCTGAACACTCGCCGCCGAGGTGAAAAGTCCGAGCATAGCCGCCATTCGGAGCGCGCTGATCGAAAAGTTTAAAAACATATCCAACCAACGTTTAATCAACTTCTTCAAGGTATAGCCGGATTGCCCTTGAGCCCTGAATTTATGTTCGACCGGTATCTGGGAAATATTTTGCGTCACGCGGAAGATCAATCCATCGATATAAGGAAATGCACCTTTGTAGGTGATGATGTGATCGACGATGAAACGATTCATAATTTTGAAGCTGGAGAGATAAATATGTGTTGGCTTTTTTAGCATAACATTGGCCACGGAATCATTGAAACGACTGCCGAGGTTTCTGAACCAATGATGTTTTTTGTTTTTGTAAAAGCCGTAAACGGTATCGTGACGACCAGTTTTAATGGCTTCATAGAGGCGGATGACTTCGGCGGGCGGGTTTTGCCCATCATCATCCAAAACAGCAACATACTGGCCGCGGCTTTGATTGAGCCCGGCGAGGACGGCATTATGCTCGCTAAAGTTTCGTGAAAGCTGCAAAAAAATGAGCTGCTGAGGATGGGCCGTGACCAACGCCTGGCAGACGCTTTCGGTCTGATCGCGCGAGCCATCATTGACGAGAATGATTTCGAAGCTCAGAAAATTGAACAGTCGAAGGATATCGTGCACCACATCGCCGATGCTGGCCGCTCCATTGTAAACGGGAATGACGAAAGAAAGCTCCGGGACATTCATTTTGGAATTGCCTCATAAAGAGTTTGCGTCACTCGATCCTGTTCCTCATAGCTCAGTTCCGGAAAGAGTGGCAGGGACAGCAGTTCACGGGCCGCTTTTTCCGCATGTGGAAAATCGCCTGGCCCATAGCCAAGATCCTGAAAGGCTGGCATGAGGTGCAGCGGCACAGGATAATGAATCCCGGTGAGAATATCCTGTTCCAGAAGCTTTTGCTTCAATTCTTGGCGGAAAGGACTGCGGATCGCAAAAAGATGCCAGGCATGGATGCGCTGGGGAGGCTCGATGGGCAGTTGCAAGGACGTCCCAGCCAAGTTTTGCAGATAGCGATGCGCAAGATTTTGCCGTTTTTGCATATCCTGATCGAAGTATTGCAGTTTCATATTCAAAAGGGCTGCCTGGATTTCGTCGAGCCGGCTGTTGAGACCATCGACCTGGGCGATAGGGGTTTCATCAAAGCCGTACATTCTTTGCTGCCTGATCGCTTTGGCTAAATCGTCGCGATCCGTGGTGCAGAGCCCGCCATCTCCATAGGCACCCAGGTTTTTGGTGGGATAGAAGGAAAAACAGGCAATATCGCCGAAGCTACCGGCCGCTTTTCCCTGGTAATAAGCACCCAATGACTGAGCACAGTCTTCAATGACATAAAGGCCGCGGGATCGAGCAAATGCCAGGAGAGGATCCATATCCACAGAAAGTCCATGCAGATGAACGGGGATGATGGCTTTGCAGCCAGCAGTCGAGATTTTTTTAAGAGCTTCCACATCCATCAGCAGAGTATCGGGGTCGACATCGACAAAGACCGGCCTCGCGCCGCACAGGCGAATGGCGGAAACCGTTGGCACTGCGGTGTTTGGGACAGTAATCACAGAATCGCCGGGGCCGATTCCCAGGACCCGAAGCGCGAGAACAATGGCATCCGTGCCCGAATTCACGCCGATACCATGCTTCACCCCGATTAAATGGGCCATAGCCTTTTCAAAGGCGCGGCCTTCAGCACCCAAAATCAACTGGCCGGAGTTTAAAACTCTCTGTATCGTATCCAAAACTTCAGACTGCCGTTCACGCCATTGGCGCTGGTAATCAAAAAGGGGAATCATTTTATGCCTCATCAGCCTAAGGTGCATCGGAAGATCATAACGAAGTTCCAAGAAATCGACTATCGAAACAGTGGTCTATTTCATCCTGTCGCAGCGAGGCTGAGTTTCCGCGAAGGCTTGACACTCTGGCTGCTGGTGCTGTGTGCCCATCTCTCGCTCTGGACGGCCGTCCTTTGGAAGGACGGCGTGCTTTGGTCAAGTCTTTTGCAGCACTGGGATGCGGGTTGGTACTTGCGAATTGTGACTCAAGGCTATGATGAAGCGAGCGCAGCCTTTTTACCCT
>JBGSRE010000362.1:0-1737 GCA_041737755.1 Oligoflexus sp. | reverse complement strand
GAGTTGAAGCGCCTCATCGATCTCGAAATGGAAGGGAGCGTCGGCTGAACCATGGAGACTGCTGTTTTGGAAATGGAAGCACCGCAGACTGTCGTCACGCCCGCGCCGATCCTCAGCGCCGGGGCCGTGTCAACGGAGCAGGCCGAGGCATGGGAGCGCTTCACCGCGCTGCCGATGCCGAAGCGCACGGATGAGGAATGGCGTTTCGCCAATCTCAAGCTGGTCGATCTCGATGCGAAAAGTTTGGCGGAGCGAGGGGATCTTCTCGGTCGGGACACTCGATCTGCAATGCTGCACGGTGTTTTGCATGAAACCAGCCTTGCGATTGAAGGTCTGAGACGTCAACTCCAGGAAGCCTGGCCGGGTACGCAATGGGATCTTATCTGTACTGGGGGGGATGGTGAAATTTTAAGCATTTTGCTGGACTCGCCCTTTGTCCCTGGACTAATACTACAAGGTGTCCGTTTGATGGTACTTGGCGGATGGAAACAAGATCCAGAGGTACCCTGAACCGGAATCAGCGTGCTCTAAAAAAGCGGCAAAGGGTTTTGGTTACCCGTCTTTTTTGTTAGCATGAATGGGAGAGTTTGTCGCGTTCGGCGTTTTCCTTAGGAGGAATTATGAAAAATATCGCCTTGTTCTTGGGCCTTTCCTTGACAGCCTGTACAACAATGCCCCGTGAGGCTGATGTCGAAGGCAAAGTCGACTCTTGGCTTGGAATGGATTCCAGCACAGTGAAGAAAATCTGGGGCGAGCCCACCCAGGAAGTGAATGTTGGTACTGATACCAAAGTCGTTCAATACAGTTCGGCCGACACCGAGCAAAGCTGCCGGGTCGTTCTTACTTTTAATGCTCAGGGTGAAGTGGTAGCCACTCGTTGGACTGGCGCCAATGCTGAGTGCCAAAACTTTGTGAAGGCATCGCCTGCCTACGAGATGACCATGGGCGAAGAAACCAATATGGCGATCATTGAAGCGACTGAAAACTTTCAGAAAAACTTCTAAACTCTGTTAGCCGTCTCTTTTGAGACGGCTTTTTACTGCCGCAAATGATGCCGTCCGACGAAACTTTGAGCCAGATGAAAATCCGGTTTATCCGCCTCGTGCTGCATCGCCCAATACATTTTTTCCCCAGACTTTTTTTGCAGAATGGCCGTCAGCCCGTAATGAAGGGCTTGGTCGATGTGCGTCCATGTTTGATAGAGGGGAATATCAACTTGAAGCAGCAACTGATGATCGTTGCGAATGATCTGCAATGGCGTGAGGGGTTGGAGACGAAGGGCTCCTCCTGATGGTTGCCGGTAATCCTGGAAGTGATAGTAGGCCCAGTTGCCACTGGGGCTGAAGTTCCACTCCTCATAAGCTGAACAAGCAGCCTGCTGGACAAAGATTTCAAGACAGGTTGTATTCCAAAGTTCATCGCGAAACTGTGGATTTTCGACAGTCATGGGCAGGACGAGCTCATGGATCGGTCCGAGGATGCGATAGTGAATGCGCAGCTCCCCCGGGCGAAAATCCAAATCGCCGAAAACTGTGAAGGCTGCTGAGTCTTTGTCGGATGAAAAAGGCCGAAGTTGATCCATTCCTTGAATCCCCGGGATATGGTTACCAGCTCCCTGTATTGGGCATCGACAGCCAGGGCTCGGCAGTTGGCAGAGACGGCCCCTGCTGGAGCAATTCGACCGATATTCCGTCCGGTGATCGCACGAAAGCCATACGGCCATCGCGCGGCGGACGA
>JBGSRE010000327.1:0-2465 GCA_041737755.1 Oligoflexus sp. | reverse complement strand
CTTATGCTTGAAGTCTACAACCAATTTCCGGCCCTTTATCAAGGTCTGCTCCCCGAAATCATGAATCTGCGAATTCCTCAAGAAACCAAGGCCAACTGTTCACACTGCACGATGGTTCATGAACAATCGGCAGTGGGTTGTCTGCAAAAACATCAATTTCGTGCTGATACTAAGTGCTGCACTTATCATCCCCGTCTTCCCAACTATTTGGTAGGGGCTTTGCTCAATGACGAACGCCCCTCATTGGCCGAAGGTCGTCTGCGCATGCGAGCTAAGATAGAGACTCGTACCGGCGTCACACCCTGGTGGATAGGTCCTTCAGTTTTAGAAAGACATCTTTACGAACAGGTGCGCGGTGCATTCGGCAAGACTGCTCGGCTGCGGTGTCCGTTCTATGAAGAGGTTCAAGGGAACTGCACGGTTTGGGCCTATCGGGAATCAGTTTGTTCCACCTGGTACTGTAAGTACGATGCGGGCAAAGATGGTCTACAATTCTGGACAACGTTGAAAGGCTATATGGGTCATGTGGAAAATCACCTGGCCCGATTCGCAATGATGAGCATGGATTCGGAATACGTGTTGGATGATCACGCGATGGCGTTCTATCTGCGCCAGGACTTGAGCAAAGAGGATCTGGATGGTGTTGGGCCTGATGAGCACTCCTATGCCAAGCTTTGGCGGCAATACGACGGTCGACAGGAAGATTTTTATAGAGAGTGTGCGAGGATCGTCCAGGCCCTGAGTCCGGCTGAAGTTCGTCAGATCCTCGGACTTGATGGTGATATCAAAGCCGCAGATACCAAAAGGCGACACGAAACCATCATCAATGCAAAGCTGCCTGCCAAGCTCTGTTTTAATCCGAATGCAACAGTGCGGTGGTTGGAGGGTGGCGATGTCGCGTTGGGAGCTTACAGCGAATATGATGCCCTGGCTTTGCCTGGTGAGGCGTACCGGATGCTTCAAGCTTTCGATGGAGTGAGCTCAACGGAAGAGTCTCGTCAAAAGATTCGAACCCAGTATCAAACAGATTTTTCCGACAATATCCTCTTAACACTCTATCGCTATCGTATCCTGGAATGATCAGCTGCTTCGCTGGCTTTGGAATGGAAGCTCAAATTTCTTGGGCGAAGTCAGGCCTAGGCCTATCAGGTGGAAGTCATTGAAAGCCAAAATAGCCCTAAGCCAGCCGAACTTTTTTGTAAGTTCTTAAGCATCAATAAAAAATAAAAATTTACCTTTTAGATTTCTGCATCAGAGCCGAGAGGGCTGTGCGTAAATTAGGCTAAAAATTCCTCATCAAAAGTGCATACCCGTTATTCCTCGTCATGTCCTAGACTTCAGGAAAGTGCCTCTTTTTAAGTCGTGCGCATCCCTTAATAAGTGATGATGCAAAAAAGCATAGATCAGCTTGAAAACAGAGTTCTGACATAAAATAAGCATGTCATAAGTTTTTAGAAATTGAACTGGCTAGCCAGCCGATTATTCTGGCAGAAGAGATGTTCGATATTAGCCAAGGAATAGAAGATGCGTTTTAGAATTGTGCACTCTGCTTTTGCTGGTTTGTTGTTTACAGCGTCCCTCGCTCGGGCTGATTTTCTCCCACCCAATGATCTTTGGCAGGAAGACGGTCTGCTTCGAGGAGCGACTCTGACAGAAAAAGATTTTAACGAAGTAATCGACTTGGCTGAAACTGTGATTGGCGATATCATCTCGACCAATTTTGGAGCCTCTCTGACAGTGAATCGGCTGTGGACGGATTCAACAGTGAATGCGAGTGCAATCCAGTATGGCACCGAATGGGAAGTGAACATGTATGGCGGACTCGCCCGCCGTCCAGAAATTACCCGGGATGGATTC
This sequence comes from Oligoflexus sp., assembly GCA_041737755.1. Lineage (GTDB taxonomy): Bacteria > Bdellovibrionota_B > Oligoflexia > Oligoflexales > Oligoflexaceae > Oligoflexus. The sequence continues at coordinate 608 of JBGSRE010000327.1, read as the reverse complement.
GGACTCGTTCTTTGCCATGAAATCGGTCATCATCTGGGTGGGTATCCCTATTCTTCAGCCTGGGCTGCCAATGAAGGTTCCGCTGACTACTTTGCGACTATCGCCTGTCCGCGGATCCTTTGGAAAGATCAGTTGAAAATCAATGCGAGCTTCAGAAGTATCGTGGAAGCTACTCCTAAATCACTCTGTGATCGAGTCTGGAAAACTGAAGAGGATCAGAATCTTTGCTATCGGGTGACTATGGGTGGAAAATCGCTGGCCGATCTTCTTTCCGCATTAGGTGGTACAAAAGCTTCCTGGAGCACTCCCGATACCAGCAAAGTGAGTATCACGAACAATGCTCACCCGGCCGGTCAATGCCGGCTGGATACCTATCTCGCCGGCGCCCTTTGCACGAAAGACTTCGATATGGCAGTGATTCCTGGTAAAGATCTTGGTAGCAAGCGTAATACGAAAGACGGTGAGCTGAATACCGTTGCCTATAGCTGCACGCAGTATCAAAACTTCAAACTTGGTTTTCGCCCGACCTGCTGGTTTAAACCATTTCTCACTGCCACTGAATAACTCCTATCTCTCATAGGGATTTGTGCCTTGGCACGAATCCCTGC
>JBGSRE010000316.1:0-3543 GCA_041737755.1 Oligoflexus sp. | reverse complement strand
CTGCCGTAAAATACATGGCTGCACCTAACACAGCAGCGGCGCCAGACATATCGAATTTCATTTCTTCCAGACCGGCCGATGGCTTGATGTTGATACCACCGGCATCGAAGGTCACACCCTTGCCCACTAGAGCGACTGTCTTCCCTGGATTCTTTCCAGTAATTTTTATCGCGAGCAGTTTGGGATCCGAAGCGGCTCCGTGGGCCACACTGAGGAAGGAACCCATGCCGAGCTGCTGCATTTCTTTGCGACCAAGCACGACCAATTCTGCTGCTGATTTCTCAAACAGATCTTTGGCGATGATAGCGAACTGTTCGGGATTGATAAAATTACTGGGTGCATCCTGCAACCATTTGGTGAAGAGCAAAGCTTTGCCCATTTCCAAGCGCTTTTGCACTTCCGCAGCATCTTTATGAACAACCGCTACTTTTTTGGGAAATTCCGCGTTATTCTTGGATTTGAAAGCAGCCCCATCATCGACCCCGATCAGGAAGCCTTCGAGGATATCGAGTGCTTTCAGATGATCGGCATCGGCAATTGCGATGTCTTTGAATTTGCTTTTGGCCAAGGACATGGCCGTATCCAAGCCGAGCTGTCGAGCCACTTGCACGGGATTGGTTTTAACCCCCGATTGAGCTACGAGCACAAATTTCTTGCCATCCAGGTTGATGCGCAGCTGTTTTTCGCCGAGAGTCCAGGCTTGGCTGGCCACTTCTTTCAACAATTTTTCTGCCGTCGGGGCATCCAGCAAAGAATTGCTGAGGACAAATTTATCATTTTCGTAGCGGACGGATACGAGATTCCAAGCGTCCTGAGAAAGTGTCGTGCTGGTTTCAATTTTCAACTGGCTCAGCCACTGAAAAGATTGAGGTAAATAATCTTTCCAGGAAGAGTACTTTAACATAAAAGAATCCTTTCTTGTCTCGACTCCAGCGTTTTGGCTGGACACTCGCGGATAGGAGGAAGCAAAGTTTGTGCTTGCATGCCTTTGAAGAGCTCAGGGTTAGCATAGTTTTGCGCCAACTGTCCATGAGACAAAAGCCTCGACCTAGCGAACAAACCCTCATCAAAATCCTATAAACACGACCCGATTGGGCCGCTTAACACGAATTGGTTTGTTGCCGATAACGCCGAGCCTGCAAACACTTGCGTTTCCATTTGGGAACGGCCAGAATACTAGCCTTACGGGGTCCCAAAGAGGTCGCAAAGCTTGGCTGCGCCTGATTCTCAAGGGTTTTTTCCGGTAAAAAAAGAGCGATTTTCGGTTCGCGTTTTCCACCAGCACAGGCTGTCAGCCAAAAGCCTGCAGAAGGAGCTAGACCATGAGTGTTATTTCTTACGTAAACTCCCGTGAAATTATCGACTCACGCGGCAATCCGACTGTTGAAGTCGAAGTTATGACCGAGTCCGGATATTTTGGACGCGCCGCCGTACCGTCGGGCGCATCGACCGGTCAATATGAAGCCTGCGAACTCCGCGACGGTGACAAGCAGAGATACGGCGGCAAAGGCGTATTGAAGGCTATAGGGACCGTTAAGGATCGCATTGCTCCCAAAATCCTCGGCATGGATGTCTGTTCTCAAACCGAAATCGATCATCTGCTTATCGAACTCGATGGAACGGCCAACAAAACCAATTTCGGCGCCAACGCCATCCTCGGCGTCTCCCTGGCTGTGGCCAAGGCTGCTGCGGAATCCGTGGGTCTGCCCCTGTATCGCTATCTCGGTGGCGTTCATGCCAACCGTTTGCCCGTGCCTATGATGAATGTTATCAACGGCGGCGCTCATGCCGATAACAACGTTGATTTCCAGGAATTCATGATCGTTCCCTTCGGCGCTCCCACCTTCCGGGAAAGCCTGCGCTATGGCGTGGAAGTTTTCCACTCCTTAAAATCAGTTCTAAAAGAGAAAAAACTCAACACCGCCGTTGGTGACGAAGGGGGCTTCGCCCCGGATCTCGCTTCGAATAAAGCCGCACTCGACATTCTCATGGAAGCGATTCAACGGGCTGGTTTCAAACCCGGCGAAGACGTCGGTATTGCACTGGACGTTGCAGCTTCGGAATTCTTCAAAAACGGCGAGTATGTGCTGGCAGGTGAAAACCGCAGTTTCGACCGCGAAGGCATGGTGAAATTTCTCTCTGGTCTGGCGCGCGATTATCCCATTATGTCGATCGAAGACGGCTTGGATCAAAATGATTGGGAAGGCTTCCGTCTTCTGACATCCGAGATTGGCGAACAGGTTCAAATCGTCGGCGATGATTTGTTTGTGACCAACGTCAACCGTCTGCAGCAAGGCATTGAGCAAAATTCGGCGAATGCGATTTTGATTAAACTCAATCAAATTGGAACGCTGACGGAAACTCTGGATGCGATCGCACTGGCGACCCGATCCGGTTACAATAGCATTATCTCCCATCGTTCTGGCGAAACCGAAGACACGACCATTGCTGATCTGGCAGTGGCTGTCGGTTGCGGCCAGATTAAAACCGGTTCCGCATCGCGTACGGACCGTATTTGCAAGTACAATCAGCTGCTGCGCATTGAAGAAGAACTCGGTTCGACAGCTCGTTTCGGTTGATCTTGTTTGATATAAAGCCAAGGACGAGTTCAACTCGTCCTTTTTTGCATTAAGGGAGAAATAGAATGAAGCCTCAAGTCAAAGTCTGGATCGTCATCGGCCTTTTACTCAGTGTTTTTGCTTTTTTTGCCTATAAAATGGCTCAGGATCGTAAGCGAGCGACCTATGCCGCCGCTACACCCGCGGAGCGAGGCTGGATGATTATGGACGACAAGGGATGCATCAGCTGCCATCAAATGGATTCTGGCTTCAGGGCGCCTAGCCTCAAGGGCCTTTATGGGCGCACTGTGAAGCTCCATGACGGCAGCGAAATTGTGGCTGACGCAGCTTATATCAATGAATCGATCGTTGCGCCGATGACCCGCGTGGCGGCTGGTTATCAGCCATCGATGCCTAACTATATGGGCAGGATTTCCGCCGAAGAGATGGCCGATATGATCGAGGCCATGAAGCCGGATTCTGCACCAGCTCAGTAAGCTTGCAGATTGTTACTGGGTTTGGGACCATTGACTTAAAACCGCTAAGATCCTCTCTCTACCTTCTGCAGAATAAGGCTTCCTTCTGCAGAATAAGACTTGCCTCCTGCGGCTTCCTTTCATTAAAACCTTTCCAGAGTCGCCGTCCAGAACATCGCCTAGCCGCCTTCAACTCTTCCACTTTGCCCGAGGATTCCGCATGCGTATTCGCTACAGCCTTTGTCTTATAGTGAGTGTCTTTTTGGGAGAATTCTCCATGAACCAAGCCTCTGGCTATGACCGGGTTTACGGTTCACAAAAGCTCAGTCGCTCGGAAGTCTTCGCCCAGCATGGAATGGCAGCCACCAGCCAGCCTTTGGCGACTCAGGTCGCTTTGGATATCCTGCAAGCAGGCGGCACGGCCATGGATGCGGCTATTGCTGCTAATGCTCTTTTGGGTCTGGTCGAGCCAACGGGATCCGGGATTGGTGGTGACATCTTTGCCCTGG
>JBGSRE010000258.1:0-4883 GCA_041737755.1 Oligoflexus sp. | reverse complement strand
CTGCTAATGCAGCGGCACAGCTGCAGGCTGCTCAGGAGCAATTACAGCTGGCGCTGGGGGTAAAACGGAGCAGAGTAAACCTAATAAGGCTTTTGTTGCCACTTTCACAATATTCTCCCCAAAGTCGGTGTGTTTCCATGCGGATCGGCGTAACGGACGGGTTCCTTAACTGCTGCGGATAAAAGCCTGAAGACCACTGAATTCAACAAGCTTTTTCCTTTTTTTGCACATGCCATTTTCCCTCGAACAAGTCGGTCGAGTCGATCTCAGTCTAATAATTCTTGGAGTTAATCTCGGATCAATGGATACAAGAAGTAAGAGTTGCTCATTTTTAATTGGAAATTCTGCATAGAGTAATTGAGAGTGTATAGGTGGAAACCTGTTGAAGGCAAAAACGGGCTAAGTTCCTGCAATCCTCAAGCAAGGCTGATACATCCCCTTGTTTCAAGCAGCAATTCAATCGCACAATGCATCCTAATCACTTAGAGTGAAGCATTAAAAAAGAGGCAAAGGAACTTCGCATGAGAAATTTGGTCGAAAGGATATCCGTCTACGGCTGCTTACTGGCATCGAGTCTCGTTGTGAGCTCCTGTCGAAGCTGGAATCTATCACGACCGCCCCTGCCACCCGCCGTGCCTGGGGATTCCCAAGAAACTCCCGTGACGGACCCCCTAGAGAAGGGTCTTCAAGAACCGGTCGATGTCCCCATCAAACCAGACAACTCCCCAGGAAAAAACCCTCCCGTGCTCAACGAGGAAGGCATTCTTATGGATTACCTTGCCCAGCGCGATCAATTGGACCTGGAGAAGATCAAACAGAGTCTGAAGTTTCCATCGATTCTGGCCGGCAAAATCCTCCAGGACTTTGATAAGAAGGCTCCTGGCAGGCCTCGCATTGTTGCCAACAAACAGGACTTTGAACGGATTAAGCAGCTACTGGCAATGCAGGACCCCTATATCATGGCTGGAGTCGAAGCCTTGCGAAAGCAGGGCGACTTGTGGTTAGAGGCTCCCATTTTGAAATACGAACTCGATGCCGCACAGCTGCGGCTCACCGCGCCGCATGCTACTCAGGATCAGATTGCAGGGCTCAGCCTGCTCTATCAGCTGACAGGCGAGCGACGCTATTCTAGCAAAGTGTGGCAGCATCTCGAAAATTACGCCAATTTCCCAGACTGGAATGCGGGAAAACATTTTCTCGATACGGGAATCATGTCCTACAGCGTCGCTCTGGGCTTTGACTGGATCTTCGATACCTTGAGCCAAGAGCAGAAGCTCAAAGTCACAAGGGCTCTCCTTGATAAGGGTTTGAATGCTGGGCTGAAGGCTATGAACGAAAAAAAGTTTTGGTATCTCAGCCGAAATAATTGGAATGCCATCTGCAATGGAGGACTCAGTCTAGCAGCACTCGCCATCCTCGATCTGGGTCCTGAAGCACGGCAGGTGGGTTCGCAAACTCTGGAAAAGGCAATGGCGGGCCTGCCGTACTATATTCGCGAATTTGAACCGGATGGTCAAACGGTAGAAGGAATGATGTATTGGGACTATGGCCTCAGTAACTTTTTTCGCTGGTCGGAATCTATGGTGCGATCGCTCGGCACAGATTACGGATATTCCGCCACTAAGGGTTTGGAAAGAGCAGGCTTTTTTCCGCTCGCGATGTCTGGTCCAGTCACGGGTCTGGCCATCGGTGATGACCCCCTCAAAACCATTCGCAGTGACACCAACTTTTGGTTTGCCAAACGCTATCGGAACCCCGGTTTGGCTCGCATTCACATCGATGAAGTGAATCGTTATAAAAAATACTCCTGGTTTGAACTTTTGACTTACGACTCTAGCCTCCTTCAGGACAGCCAGGCCTCAATCAAGCTACCCCTGGATAGCTACGTGCGCGACATTGAGTATATTAGCTTTCGATCCAACTGGGACCATTCCCGGGCGCTTTATGTCGGCGTGCATGGAGGCGATAATAATGCCCCTCATGGCCATCTGGATGCCGGCACTTTTTTTGTTCAGGGAGCAGGCTACGTCTGGGCTATTGGTGGACTTGGTAATGATAACTATACTTTCCCCGGATATTTTTCTCGCTCCACTTTGCCTGGCTACCAGGATCCTGTGACGCCTGTGCAAGAACCGGGACGCTTTCATATGTATCGCCTACGTGCCGAAGGCAAGAATACTCTGGTGCTGAACCCCGATACGAGACCGGATCAAAATCCATTGGGCCAAGCCCGTGTGGAACGCATTCAATCCAACCAGAAGGATGCTTTGGGTATCCTTGATTTAACCCAAGTCTACAATCGAGATGCACAGCGGGTGAAACGCGGGATCGGCCTTCGAAACGATAGAAGCGTGGTCGTCATACAGGACGAGATCAAGGCCAAAACTTTCGCCAATACCTATTGGTTTATGCATACCAGCGCAACGATTGAAATGAAACAAGCTGGTCGAGTGGCCTTGCTCAAGCAAGGCAAGCAAACTCTGTGGGTGGAAATCCAAACCCCGTCGACGGCAAAGTTCACTGTGATGGAAGCCAAGTCTCTCCCCGGTCTCAACTTTCCAAAGAGCCAAAATGGCGTTAATGAGCCGGACAAAATGCCTTTGAAAAAATTAGTCATTCAGCTCAACCAGCTCACTGAACAAACTCTAACGGTCGCCATGACCATGCTCAAACTAGGCAATCTAGAGCCGGATACACCGCTACCCGGTCCGATATCTTTGGACAATTGGAGCCTTTGATCCGATAGGGAATTCAAGTCCTTGATGAGCTCGGCATTCAGTCCAAGAGCCTTGCAATTGGCCTGAATAGAGCTGCAATTCATACCAGCCCATCATTTGGGCAGGATGCTTTTTGACGATAATTCCTTTATATTTCATTGCGGGCTACCTTTTGTCTTGAAAGAAATCGCATGCGCTATGTTTCTATCCTTTCTTTGGTTTGGGGCTGTTTGCTGATGAGCACTCCGTGTTCGGCCGTGCTTTTAGAAATTCGAGGCTTTCATAGCCAGGCGAAACTCACCAACAAAAGCAGTTTTATTCCTGCACTCTGGAGTGGGTCCTATACAAAGGATGGGGCTCAAGAGACTCAGTCCTATCGATTGGCGGGACAAACCGCGATGAATAGCGCAGGACAGGGATTCAGCTTAGGCTTTCCTATTTATCCCTACATAGTCTTCGACGCCGGTCTTTCCCAAACCATTTACTTTATTCGTCCAGAAGAAAGAATTGAAGAACTTGCCCCCAAAGTCGGCATGCAGCTCATCACCAACGTGCAGGATCGCTGGATGCCATTCATCCGTTTAGGTGTTTCCCATCGGCAAATGAAATTGATTTCGAATCGAATAGAAACGAGGGACGTTCCTCCGGCATTGGGTCTTGGTATCCAAGCCGATCGATTTGGTTTGCAAAAACAATGGACCAACCGGCCGCAGTTCTGGTCTGGTGATATTGGCGTCGGTTGCAAATTTTTTCTGATCGCGACCACATCCATTAATCTAGAGTATCGCTATAGCAGCAGTTTTCAGACTATCACCATCATCGAAGAAGAAGTGGGGATCAGCTCCTATCGGGCCGAACCTGGATTTATCAGCCGAAGTGATCGAACCCAATCCCGCCACAACCCCCAGGAGCTGAGCCTTGGGCTTGTGGTCGATATCTGAGGAAGCCGCGGCATACACCCTGCTTCGCTGCGCAGCAGCGACTGCCTAGGCCCTTGCCTGTTCAGCGCTTCTGCCTCCTGATTCCTTCACCAGAAAGCTAGGATCAACTGAGCAAAGATAATCTTCGCGATCATAGCCATGGGATAGACCGTAGCATAGGCCATGTTTGGTTGTTCATCCCCCGATTGCTCAAGCGCATAACCAAGGACCGCGGGTTGTGTCTGAGTACCAGCGATGATGCCTGCCAGCTGTTGAGCGGGCAACTTAAAGACTTTACCGCCAATCACGATCAGCAGTGTTGCTGCAACGAAGGTGATTAAGGCTCCACCCAGCAATAAGGCCCAAACCCCACCTCCCTCCTTTATGGTCGAAGCAAAGGCATAACCGGAGCGAGTCCCGACTCCAGCTAAAAACAAAACCATTCCCAATTGCCGAAGTGTGAGATTCGCACTGAAGGGCAGAGTCCAGACAAAAGGTCCTGTGCGTCCCAGACGACCCAAGATCAGCCCGACAATCAAGGGACCGCCGGCAAAACCTAATTCAAATGTTCCGCCTTGCGGCAAAGGGATAGGAATCCGACCAATCAAAAGTCCGAGCGCCATGCCCAAACTGAAAGTGACGACATCGATTTCACTCAAGGCTTTATAGGAATCACCCAGAAATTTTGAAATTTCATCCATGCGATCCCGCGGCGCCACCACCCGGACGCGATCACCAGGCTCAAGGACCGAATTGTATTCAGGAACGATTTCCACATCACCACGCCGAATCCTGGTAATGACGGCACCAAATCGCAGACCTAATCCTAAGGAATCGATCGGGACTTCAGTGACGGATTTTTTCGATATAAATATCCTTCGGAAGTCGATAAATCGTCGATCCCAATCCAGATGCTCTTCAGTTTTTTCGCCAAGAAACTTCTGGGCATGTTCCAGGTCACTCCTGTGGCCTACTATACTGATGAGATCACCAAACTGAAGCTCGCTGTGATCGGTGGCTATCATCACGGTATTCTGCCGTTGCAGACGGGCAAAGCTAATCAGTAGATTGCCACGCTGGCGAACTTGATAGATATTGCGGTTCATCGCTTGATCCTGAGTCACGCGAACAACCCACGACTCCAAAATTTTTTCCTGTGCCTCCGATTGGGATTGTGCACTTGTTTTCTTATTCGAATGGCCCAGCCATCGAAAGGCTACATAGACCGCGAGGCCGAAAGGCGTAG
>JBGSRE010000278.1:0-3436 GCA_041737755.1 Oligoflexus sp. | reverse complement strand
AGGCGTCTTTGATGGGGTTTTGAAAAAGATGTCTGGAGCCCCTCCTGGCGGAGTTTCGCAGCAGGATCCTCCGGGATCGGTGGCTCAGCAGGATGGCTCAGTGCTTTGGCCGAATGGGACCCGTCGATTGCCAGATGGAACGCAAATTTTAAGCGACGGCCAAGTTATTCCACCCCCGCAGGTTCAGGCCCCAGGCAACACGGCTGGAGGTGGAGTTCAAAGTCCACCTCGTACCACACAACCCGGGGGTGGTGGACCTCCGTAAGCGGCTGGAAACCCTCCTCCTTGAGGCTTTTGGAACTCAGCTCCGTCTCATCCTGATCGGTCTCGTCTGGTCTCGATCCATAAAAGGATAGCAAGAAAAAGTGAAACGTTTTTCGGCAAAATTTTCCAATCCATCTTCGACTGCCGCAGGGCGGTATGAAAGTGGAATGACCTTACTGGAAATTTTGATATCCATCTCGCTGCTGATGGTGATGACGATAGCAACTTCCAGCCTGCTTCGAAACGGGATCGACATGCGGATTGAGTTATCCCAAAAATCCAAGGTCAATCATCGATTGGCTGTGGTGATGGAGCATATTACAAGAGATTTACAGCACGCTTTTTTATTGAATTTCAAGCGTCCGGAGTTTCTGGATTATGTGACGACAAGAGCCACGAAATCAATATTTTTTGTCAAGCTATGGGACAATAGCAGTGAATTGCGACTCACCACCCTGACCCATAAGGCCATGGTGGCCAGCGCTCATGAATCCGATCAGACCTTCGTCGTGTATAAGATTGAAAAGGATAAAGACAACCAAAGACCGCATCTTTTCCGAGGGGAAACCCCTTACATCCCGAGTAACTTTGAAGAGGATGTGCCCACGGTGATCCTAGCCAAGAATATCAAGGCCATCCGCATAAAACCCTGGGATGGGGAAAATTGGAAAGACGAGTGGAATTCTGGCAAAGCTGATTGGCGCGATACGCTACCGCGGATGGTCAAAGTTGAGTTGGATGCCTACCTCAATGAATTGGAAGATGAGACAGGGCAATACGGTGAAAATGATCCGATCACAACGATTCGGACGGTAGTGGCGATTCCGAAAGCTGTGGAAATGAAAGAATTGAAAGAAGGCTCGAAAAATAACATCAAATGGGATCGCTGATTTGAAACGCTTGTTCAAAACATCCTTTCCTTGGCCAAACACCTTCCTGGGTTTTCCGGTGGGCGAACCTGAGCCGGATCAAGATCCAGCTGATAGGAAGAGCCGCGGAATCGCCATGATTATCGTCATGTTTATGATCACTGTGATGGCTCTTTTCAGTGCTGACATGATCGTAACATCAGCGGTGGATGCGCAGCTTGCGGCTGGCAACCGGGATAACCTCAAGGCTGAATATATCGCCAAATCAGGGGCTAATCTTGCCACCTTCCTTTTGCTGGCCGATCTTGCTGTGGACTTGGGCCAGGCGGAGCTGCAGGGACCCAGTGCGGTGGTGACCGATGGTCCGGGTGATTTCTGGGCCATGCTGAACGGCTATCCGATCGGTGCCGAAAGTCTGGATATGATGGGCCAGATGCAGGAGACTTTCGATCTTAGCAAAATTAGTGATAGTACCATGCTGGATCAATTGAAGCTGTTCGATGGGCATTTCGTGATCAATATTGCCGACGAAAGCTCACGTTTAAATGTCAATTATCTCTATGGTAACGCCGGAAGTATTTATGGAACCATGCTCAAAGCTCTCATGAGCTGTCCGGCTGAAAAAGAGTATTTGGAAAAAAAGAAAATCAATCCAGGGGAAATTGTTGCCTACATGAAGGACTGGCAGGATTTGGATGAACGCGCTTCGGAGGAGTCCGGTAAAAGCAGTGAAGATGAAGTCTATGCCGATCGTATGCCCAAGATAAAAGCTAAGAACGCACCTTTCGACACCCTTGAAGAACTGCGCATGATCCCAGGTTGGGATGTCGATATGCATACCATTTTTTCACCCTTCCTCACGGTTTATCCCATTCCCCCGGCGACCCAGGGGACCGCGCGGATACCGATCAATTTCAATACCGTCTCTCGGGAATTCTTGGGCTGCCTATTTCCCAAGGCCAATACAGATTGTGCGGAAAAATCGGTGGACTACTTCAATAAGCTGGAAAAAGACGGGCCATCCAGTTCGGTTGAACAGATCCAGGAAAAATTAAAGTCAGCTTTTTGTGCCGACAATGATGAAATTGCAAAAAAATTCACATTTCGGTCCGATCTCTATCGGGTTAAGGTACAGGCCGAAGTTTACGGGCAGGTAAAAAATCTGGAGATCGTGTTGCAGAGAAAGCTTCCAGATGCCGATGATATGAAAACACAGTACAAGGCAGCCTACCGCTATCTTTACTGGAAAATGTTATAGAATAGATCGAGAGGGTCTGACTTTTCGCCGTAGTGATATGGGAAAAGTCGATAAAACCCCGAGAATTATCTTTTTTGCCAGCGACTAGGACGGAAACGCTTCTATGCAAAAAGTCATAGGCCTCGACATCGGTAGCTACTCGATTAAAGCCATCGAGATCGTGAACACCTTCAAATCTTATGAAGTTGTGAACTTCTACGAGACGGTCATTCCCAATCTGGAAGGTGTTCCGCTGGATGCTGTCGTACCGATCTGTATGGAGCAGCTGTTTCAAGAACACAACTTGACCGCTGACCGGATTATTACAGCCATGCCGGGTCAGTTTATTTCTTCCCGTGTGATCCCCTTCTCCTTTAGTGATCCCCGGAAAATTCAACAGTCGATTGCCGTCGAATTGGAGGAATACGTTCCTTTCAATATGGACGACATGGTTGTCGACCATCAGATTCTTGGTCATTCCAAAGGCCAGACCATGGCTTTAGCGGTCTTGACTCGGAAAGCTTTTCTACGTAATTTTCTCGATCTGCTGAGCCGGGTGAACATCGATCCCAAGCTGGTCGATGTCGACAGCCTAGCTTTCTATAACCTATGCCCCACCATCCTGGCCACAGAAAATGAATGCTTTGCGCTGGTTGATGTCGGCAACGAGAAAACCTCCGTCTGTATTATTAAGGGCGGTGTCTTGCGAATGTTCCGTTCGATCAATCTCGGCGGACGCTATATCACCGACTTTCTGGCTCGTGATCTGGAATGCAGCTTCCATGAAGCGCAGCGAGCAAAGCATGAAGTCAGTGCGGTTTTTCATACCAATTATCGTGGCGAAGATCTCAGCGAACGAGGCAAGCGTATTGCAGAGCGGACGACTCTGGCCGCCAATGCCATCGTTAAGGAGTTGGGTCGGACCTTTTACGCTTATAAGACTTGGGACAAGGAACCCATCAGTCGCGTGATCCTGACCGGCGGCACTTCGAAATTGAAGAATTTTGAGCAGTTCCTTTCCGACCAACTGGAATTGAGTTTTGAAAAATTCGATCTAACCAAGACC
>JBGSRE010000277.1:0-3603 GCA_041737755.1 Oligoflexus sp. | reverse complement strand
TGCCGGAGGCGGTGTCGGAGCGGGTGCCGGAGGCGTGGTGCTTGTATCACCGCATTTTTTATGGGTCCTATCTTTGCCACCTTTGAGATACGCTTCGGCCTTTGCTTCTTCTAAATCTGCTTCTTCTTCATCACTCTCATTTTCGTCTTCATCAACCTCATCATCGTCAGCACCTTTCACTGGGCAGACTTGCTGATCGGTAGCACCAGCCGATTCACCTTTCAAGGACGTTGCGTCGCCGCTAGACTGGGATTTCTGTCCGAGACGGTGGCGTAAGTCATCAACACTCGTTCCACAGCCTGTCCAGGTTGAAGCTCCTAGGATAAACGTGAAAATCAAAGCCGAAGTGTGACACCAGCGATTGAGTACAGAATTACCATTCATAAAAGCTCCTCTATCAAGTGAAACCAGTGCTTTAAAAGCTTCGAAGCTCTTGAGCAATTTCTGGCCCTGCCTCATATACAAAAAACGTATCGGATTTCTTGTCAGAATCTCAAGGATGGTAATTTTAATTTAATTTTATCAGCTCGTTACGATAATTCATTACGAGCCTGTCATACACAAAATATAGGGAGGGATTGGGATGTTTCTCAGAAGCATGAGCTTCTACAATGCACAACCCGGTGTAAATGTATTCACAAAGAGACGAGGCGCCGTGCCGCCAGCTGCGCGGATAGCGTGAATGACGAGCTGCTTCCTCATTCAGTCACCAGCGAAATAAGGCTTGATATCTTTATCCTGAAGACACTTTTCAAGTGAGCCTTTGTAGGTGGTCACAGTGCTTTTTAAGCGAAGCTCACAGAGTTTCTTTTTATACTTCTCATTGATTTTACACTCATCTTTTTCGTTCATATCTGCAGCAGCCTTCTTGAAGCAGGAACTATCCTGAAGCATAATTTCATCATCTGTTTCTGCTACATTTGCGCAATAGGCCAGTACCCAATTGATGGAATTGGCTGGATAGGGACAAGCTTGCTCTTTGGGAGTTACCGATTTATCCGGACTTTTCTTGTCTTTAGCAGGAGCCTTTAGAGATGCAAATGCCAGAGCAAGAGGAAAAATCCAAAGCTTGATCATATTATGTGTCCCTGATTTTTGCGTACCCAATTTGCATAAAAAACCCGACTGCGTCGCAAGCGAGGCAAACCCAAACTCAGAGCCAGAATCGCCAGACTCGTGGCCGTAACCGATGTCAAAAGCAAAGAGTAGTGGATCTGCTTGTCGTCCTTGAAAATATAATCCGTCACGAGCGCTAGAATCATTGGCCCTAGCCCAAGACCGACAATATTGATGACAAAAAGATAGAGCGCCGAAGCCTGGCCACGCAACTGATTCGGAATAAATTCCTGCAGTGCGGCTGGTGCAAGCCCCCAATGCATGGACGAGAAAAAGATGGTCGGCAGCGCCAGGGCCAGAGCCCATTCCCCACTCGGCATCAAGGGAAACAAAATGCCAAACGGCAGCCAAAGCAAAGCGGCTCCAAGAGACACACGCATCTTGGAATCAGCATAGGCTTTTTTTTCCAAGAGATCACCCAGCCAGCCTCCGGTGAGAATACCGATAGGTCCGAGTATCATGGTCGCGAGGCCGATGGATGTTCCAACCTGAGCAGGTGACCAGCCATGAATCCGAATAAAAAATTCAGGAGTCCAGGCTGAAAGGCCATAGCCACTTAAAGCCAGACATGCAAAGCCGAAGTTATGACACAAAAGTGTGCCCCGATGCGATCGCGCGTACTGATAAAAAAAGTTGAACGGCATCTTCGGCTGCTGGCCGATAATGCCTCCCTTGCGGCTCGGCTCACGTAAGGTCAAAAGCAGGAGAGTGAGTGGAATGGTCGGCAGGGCAACGATAAAAAAGACCAGCTGCCAACCCAGATGAGAACCGATGAAAGGGATCGTATACAACTGGTCCAACTGGTAGCCTTTGGTGAGCAGACCGCCAATTAAAGAGGCTAAACCTGAACCCACGTATATGCCCATACCATAGATACTGAGGGCGCGCGCCATGCGCGTGGAATCAAAGAGATCCGAGATCAAAGAATAGGCTGAAGGTGTCAACGACGCTTCACCGACACCAACAGAGCAGCGCGCCACAGCCAACTGTATCCAACTGCTGCTAAGCCCGAAGCCAAGCGTGGCTATGGTCCAAAACATTTGGCCCACAGCGATCAGAGTCAAGCGACTCATCCGGTCAGCCAACCATCCCAAAGGCAAACCAGCCAGGGTATAAAACACAGCAAAAGCCGGCCCCATCAGAAAACCCAACTGCGAGTCCGTCAGCCCCATCGTGCTGCGAATAGGCCCGACCAGAAGACCAAGGATAGAGCGGTCCAGGAACGAGTTGACGTAAATACCGAGCAGAATAAACAGACAATACCAGGCATAAAAATAGGAACGCTGACCTACTTGATCCGGATTTATCTGAACCAAAACAGGCTGGGGCAAATCCACTGACGGAACCAAAGTCTTTTCCACAGGACCACCTAAGTTTTGAATAAAGCTTCTGCATGCTGAAGGGCGACACACTAGCAGATGCGTGCTAGCCTGTAAATTGGGTTCAATATGTATCCGCCAGAGAACGAGCAGGGAGGGGGATTGTTTAACAGCTAGCGATTCGTTCTTGTAAGTCAGGAGAAAATCCAGGGGAGCCAAGCACTTCGTGGCTCTCCTCTGAAGACGTCCGTTATCCATCCCCGGCATAAATGCATCTTGCTAAAGTTTAATAAGTTTTCGAAATTGCCTCGAAACTAAGCAATGCATAGGATAAGCAGATTTTCAAAATGAGGGGGATGTATATGGACTGCGCGAGCATTCAAGGTGTTTCTGAAACGCTTTTTATTCCACTGTTGAGTCGAGCGCTGGCTCGGGAATTTTATCCTAGGATTCGTCTCCGAGATCCTATCGCCGAGCAACTTATCACCAAGATTGATTATAAGTTCGAGGATATTCGACGCGATCGTCGGACTCTGTTTGGGCTAGCCAAACGTGCCGAAGTCCTCGATCAGTTGTGTGTGAATTTTTTCGCAAGCCATCCCGATTGCAGCGTGCTTAGTCTCGGATCGGGCCTATCGACACAATTCTTTCGAGTCGATAATGGAACCATACAGTGGCACGACATAGACTTTGCGCCCGTGATTGCTTTACGCCAGGATCTTTTGCCAGAGCATCCTCGACAGTTTAGTCATGTAATCTCTGCCTTGGACTTCGATGCTCTCGAAAAGCTCTTAAAGGACTTTACTGAGCCGACTTTGATCCTCTGTGAAGGTCTTCTCATGTACATAAAAGAAAGCGAAGTGCAGCAACTTTTTAGCTTTTTTTGCAACAGACTTCCGGCAGGCAGTCTGATCGTCTATGATGCTTTTCACAAAGCAATTGTCGGCAGGGAATACATGGTGCCATCTATTAAAAAGAGTCGAGCCAAGTTCCACTGGGGCGTGCAATCTCTCCGTCATGCAGAGACCTGGCACCCCAGACTGCGATATAAATCTCATCATCTGTTCGTTGATTTCTATAAAACACGTTACAGAATTATAGGCGGAATTTCGAAGTTCCTGCTGGGTGCTCCCATCTATGGAATTTACTGCTATGAAATCCAATCGAG
>JBGSRE010000266.1:0-12332 GCA_041737755.1 Oligoflexus sp. | reverse complement strand
ATGTGGGTTGTGCAGGGACCTTAGTCGATCGCTTTGTACAGGAGCGGCAAAATGAAAGTCACTGAACTGGCTGCTTATCTTAAAGTGCCCGTGGTTTATAGCGGGCAGGATTTGGCAAAGCTTGAAATCAAGGGCGTGGCTGGGATCGCTCATGCCCAAGCGGGTGACCTGAGCTTTCTGGGGAGCAGTGCATTTTCCCAATACATGGCGAGCACGCAGGCGACAGCGCTGATAGTCAAGGAACCGCAGAGCGCTTTCAAAGGGCCCCAGTTGATTCATAAGGATCCGCATTTTGCCTATGCGAAAAGCGCTTTACTCTTTTGCAAAGTGGATCATGGTCGACGCGGTATCCACCCCACGGCAATTATTGAAGAGGGTGTGACCCTCGGAGCTGATGTGACGATCGGGGCTTACTGCGTGGTCGGTCATGGTTCGGTCATTGGCGATCGGGCTGTGCTCTATCCTCATGTCTATGTCGGACACGATGTGGAAATTGGAGCGGATACGGTCATTCATTCCCAGACGGTGATTTATTTCGGCAGCAAAATTGGGCAGCGTTGTCTGTTTCATGCAGCTTGCGTAATCGGGGCTGATGGCTTTGGATTTGCGGTGAGTGGGGGCGAGATTTGCAAGATTCCTCAAATCGGTATCGTTCGTATCGAAGATGATGTGGAATGCGGGGCCTCCTTTACCATTGATCGGGCGGCTTCGGGCGAAACTTTGGTGAAAAAAGGCTGCAAATTCGACGATAAAGTCCACATCGGCCATAACGTGGAAGTTGGGGAAAACTGCATGTTTTCGGCTTTTTCCGGGGTTGCCGGATCGACCAAGGTCGGCGATTGGGTGCTGATGGGCGGGCATTCTGGTATTTCGGATCACCTCACCATCGCCAGTGGCACTCGTATTGGCGCTAAAACCGGGGTCATTGAAAGTATCGAAGCGCCCGGCACCTTTGTTGGTTTTCCTGCGGAGCCAGCGAGTGAATGGAAGCGTAGTGTCGTGCATCTGCGTCATGTGAGGGAACACATGCGAAAGATCCGAGATTTGGACAAAAGGCTGGCCCTTTTGGAAGAACGAGAGGCAGCGAAAAATGCTGAGGTCTGAACTCAGTGTAAGGCCCGCGCGGCTTGATGAAGTGAACTTGCTCAGTGATTTTCAAGTCGCCATGGCCTGGGAATCGGAAGGCATGCAGTTGGAACATGCGACTGTTGCCCATGGCATCGCCAGTTTTCTGGCTCGTCCAGAAGATGGTGCCTACTATGTGATGGAATGCGATCAGCAGCTGGTGGGCTGTGCTATGGTGCAGCACGAGTGGAGTGATTGGCGCGCGAAAACTGTGCTTTGGCTGCACTCGGTATTTGTGCGGCCAGAGTTTAGAAAACGAGGCTGTTTTCGCAAGCTTTATGCTTTTTTGCAGGCTCGCGTGGAGGCCGAGCCGAATCTTGCGGGGATTCGGCTCTATGTTGATAAGAATAATGAAAAAGCCGAAGCAGCTTACCGAAAAATCGGTATGACCGATGAGCATTATAAACTTTTTGAATGGTTGAAACCTTGAGCATAGTCCTTTGAGCGTTTCTCTGCAGAATGCTCCCTCCCCCGTCTTTCCTTGGCATGCCGAGGAAGGGCGAACAAAATCGGCAAATTATTTTCGCTTTTCGCAAATGATCGAACTCTTATCAACAAAGACCGATTCTTACCTTTAAAGTAAATATTTTAGAGTATTGGCAAATTAGCTTCGTAAATGCCCGGCTTGACTTTAAAAACAAGTTTCCCTGACTCCCTCTTAAGATTGCCAGGAATTCTACCGAAAAGTATCGAAGACGTTTCATTTGATATAGGTGAATAAAAGTGACTAGCCGTTTTCTTCAGCACAGCATTCTTCCTTCACTCCTTTGTCTGGTGATGGCAACGAATATTGCTTGTAAGAGCGAAAATTTTGGCAAGACACCCGGAAGCAGTACGAGCAACCTGAATACCGAGGAGACCCCTGCCCCGAAATTGGAAGAGCCTTCTCAGGTGATTCCTCGTATTGAGTATCCAGGTGACCAAAGCAATTTCGGAAAATTTGAGGTGGGTGAAGAGGCTTCCATAGCAACGGATGTGACAGGAACTTACCTTTCGATCCCCAAAGGGATCTTGGAAGTTGGCACAGCCATCGCGATTAGGATCAGCGAAAAGGTTTTAGATTCGGCCGTGCAATCTTTGAAAATCGTCATTCCAAAAAAGACCCTCACGACCGACGACAATCTGGTCGTTATCTATCGTATGAGCTCGCAAACTGGTGAAAACTACTACGGCGTGATTCCCAAAAAAGATCTCGAGGTTCGGGAAAATTCCGTAGCATTTCAGCCCAAAGGTCTGGGTGTTTATCAAGCAGCAACGACGCCGATTTTCATTGGGGAGGGACGGCAGGTGCCCATCCTTGGGACTGCAAATGGTCCGCGGCTCGCTCTCGTGACGACCTACGACACCCCCGGTCTAGCCAATGATATTCATATTCAAAACGGTAGCACGGCCTATGTTGCGGATGGCAATGGGCTGGAGGTTTTAAACTGGTCTCAGGCCAGTGGTTTCACCCCCAATACGCGCTTAGCCAGTCCTGCAAATTTGAGTACGATTCATGGGGTCGGCAATCGGCTCTATCTGACTGCCGGTGCCAGCGGTGTCGGAACGGTCGATGTTTCGCAGTCATTGAGCTTGCAACTCGTGGACTCCAGAGGTGTGACCAATGGTATTGCTGTTTCAGGCAATCTAAGAAATATGTATATTTCCCAGGAAAGAAGTGTCGATGCCCAATCCCTGCCTGGCATCACTCGCTTTGATATTCAACAGAATCTTCCGAGGTACGAAGTCACTGGCAACGTTGGGGGTGATCAAGCGCCGCAAAATACTTTTGCCATACAGATCCAAGGATTGGTGGCCTTTGCCCTCAGCCGAACCGGATTGTATAGTTTTGATATCACGCAAAATGATCGGATCAATCCGCTCGGAGTCTTGGCTCTGAATGGAACGGCAGAGCGGCTTTGCCTCAGCTCCAACCGAGCCTATGTCATAGAAAAAAGCACGGGTGTTTCGGCGGTGGATATCCTCGATCCGGTCGCTCCCAAAATTCTGAGTCAACTCAGCTTGCCACAGGCGATTGACCTTGTCGTGAAGGACAGGTATCTGATTGTCGTCGATAGCTATCGGAAAGTGAAATTGATTGATATCGGCGATCCTTCGCACATGCTGGTCCTCCATGAACTGACGATCAGTGGAATGCCCACCAAGGTGCGCGTCTTTGGTGACTTCATTTTTGTGACCATGGGTGATACGGGTGTAGCCGTATTGAATATTGTATTGCCTTCAGGAACCTAGAGTTCTCTTTAGTTTCGAAAGGACAAGGATGTCCCGATCAGCGAAGAAAAATGGGCTTTTTCTCAGATATCTTGCCGGCTGTCTCAGCCTTGGATTGCTTTTGCTTTTTCTTACCGATGCACAGGATTTTCTCACCAATCAAGTCAGCCGGCCTTTAGAATTTAAGTTTCGAACCTGGCTGAATAAAAGTCCCAAGCTTGATTCAAGAATTAAGATTTATTCATTTAACGATCAGACCGTCGACTATCTGGGGTACCACGACCTTACAATGGATGGATGGGTTCGACTTATTGCTCACTTCTCGAAAAGCAATCCAAAGGCGATCTATATTGATAAGTTGTTTGGAATTCCACTCCAGGAGCGAGTCTTTGATCCGCTTGATCCTCAAAAGGCTCAAACCTATGTCGATCGATTAAGGGCACTCAAAGTGCCGATCATTATAGGCGGCTTTGTCAGTCCCTTACAGATTCCAGGCCGCAAGATGCTGTCCCTCTTTCATGAGGACTATTTTGTTTCCCAAGCTGAGGGAACCAACAAGAATAGCACCCATTCAGAAAAAGTTTGGCCACCCATAGAGCAGGGATATTTCTATGGCCCCCATCCCTATATTCGTGATGCCTTTCGAGTTGGGCATATCACTAACTCGGAATTTGGCTATTCAAAACCCTTCTTTCGCCTGGATCCTGTGTCGATCGTTCCGCATGCGGCCTTTCTCGCCTTGGGACCCTTGACTGTGATGGATGAAAAAATATTTATGGATCAACAAGAGATTCCGCTGAACAGCAAGAATCTCATACCGATTAATTTTAGCGAGCGTCAGCAGTATTTTTCGCACACCAAAAGCTTGAAGTTTTCTTTGGATCGGATCCGCCAGGGGGTGGCCGAACCTGACATTTCAACGGCAGATATTATTGTTATTCTGCCGGCGATGTATACGGGCAATGTCGACTTTAAAGATACGCCGGTCGGACGTCTGCAAGGCGGATACTTTGGTGTGACGCTCATGAATAGTGTCTTACAGAACTTATGGGTGAACGAATCGTCCTTGGTTAATTTCTGTCTGGTCGCTCTTTCCTTAGCCCTGGCGATGGTCTTGGCTCTTCTCGTGCAGCCGATGCTCGCTGCCTTAGGTTTGCTGGGCTTGACCACTTTGCTGCCATTGTTTGGCCTCCTTGTCTTCAGCTATAAAGGCTGGAGCGTTGCCTGGTTGTGGGCTAGCCTATCCGTTGCGGTTGCAGGTTTTATCGTTCTGATTGAGCGTCTCCGGGCGGATAATTTTCGATCCCATGCCCTTGCCAGCAGTCTGCGTGGGGCTCTTTCTCCTGAACTGGCTGATAGCATCGCGCAAAATCCGCAGCTCCTGCACGGTGATCCCGTCGAACAAATTGTGAGTATCATGTTTGTTGATATCGTCGGCTTTTCTCTTACCACGGAACGTCTCACAGCCAAAGAAGCCTTTCAGCAGCTGAAACTGCAGATCGAATATATCGTCGATAAAGTCCACCAATTTGATGGATTGGTCGACAAAAGTCTGGGTGATGGTGTTCTGGCTTTTTTTGGTTATCATTTCGGTAAGGATCAGATCCAGGTTGGTCATGCTGATCAGGCTTTGCTTTGTGCGATTGAAATACAACGGGAAGCCTTGCGTCTGGCCGAAATCCTCAAAGAGAGTGGCAAGCCGATTTTTCCGCTACGGATTGGCATCAATACAGCTACGGTTTATATCGGCAACCTGGGGACGGAAGGTCGGATCGATTTCACGCTGATTGGCAATGGGGTGAATTTCACCGCGCGGCTGGAGCATGCCTGCCCACCCTATCGCATTATGCTCGGTCTCTCCACCTTTGACCTCTTGGGCCAATTTACTGCTCGCGATCCGGGAGTCACGAGTAAGGATATTCAGATCAAGCACCACAAAAAGCCCATTCCTTGTTTTGAATACGATCCCTTTCATGACCAGCAGCATAAGGTTCAGGCGGTCCTTCACTACTATATGGAGTACCATAAGATCTATACCAATGAGCCCCGATGGTATCTTGAACCACAGGACTACCTCAAGGTCTCGACCCAGTTCGGTGATGCCTGGCTGGTGAATTTTTCGGTTGGCGGCGTCGCCTTGCTCTTTGCTAATGCCTTAAGGCCCAAGCAGACGATTCAAGTGATTCTTTTGGGGGGTGAAGAGGGGAAGCTGCCGCTTGCTGTCTTGGCTTCGATATGCTGGACTAAGGAATTGGCTCCCGGCAAGATTCTGCTTGGCTGCCAGTTTATGGATGCGCCCTATGAGTCCAATGAACTCTTTATTCAGGGCCTTCGCAGCGCCATCCAAAAGCTTGGAAAAAAGCTTGAAGTCTTGCCTAGAAATCGTCCCGCGGCCTGAACGCGTTTTGCCTCTGAAGACTTTTTCGGCTTTTGATTCGATCCTTTGCCAAGAATAGTCTACTTTAAATTCTTCTTTTTTATCTTATGAGCCGTGTGCATGGCTTTCTTTCGATTGCATTCGACGCAGAGAGTTTGAAAGTTATTCAGTCGATCTCGTCCGCCTTTGGTCAAGGGTATAATATGATCCTTGGTCATGAGGACCTCTTCTCCCTCTTTGAGCGCATAGAGATTAAGGTGAAAATTCGGTTGGTTCGCATATTTTTCTTTAGCAAAGTAGACCCCCTTGCATCCACATGCTCTGCAGCGTAGGCCATTTTCTTTGAAAGTCTGAAGTTTAAGTGAAGTCATGTTGATAAGATCTCCGCCTATGCTGATGAGGGCCTCGGGGTGACTCGTCGCACTCAATTCTTTAGGAGTGAATATGATATGAGGCAATATTTCAGCAGGAGTCAGAGTCTCTTTGCGGATTAAATTGGGATCTTTCACAGCCAGATTCCTCCATGTTCACAGCTCGCGCCTCTCGATATCTTAGGAGCACGGCTCATAAGCTTCCAGATGATTTGATAAGTATTTATAATGATGCGTAAAATAGCAAGCTACCGGATGAGGCACCTTATCCCCTTTCCGTGACTCAAAGCGGATGTGTTCCTGGTCAAGGCTTGCTGGCGAACGGCCATGGGAAGCTTGCATATTGTTTGACATTCCGACTCTCTTGCCTTAGGTCTTTCTTCTCAAACAGGCAGACTTTGATTCCACTCGAATTATTTAATGCTATGATGGGGCTTTGTTTGATTGCGCTGAGGGATAGGAAGCATGAATGCTGCCCAACTGATTGACCTTCGAATTCATGAACATTCTCATCAACCTGCACTGTGGTTGCCGGATGTGGGAGCATGCAGTTTTCTGGAACTGGATGAAATGGCCAAAAAAGTGGCTCGAGTTCTGCATCAAAAAGGTCTCAAGGAAGGCGATCAAGTCCTCCTTTTTATTGACTTGAGTCATCTACTTTATGCCTGCATTCTGGCGATCGCCCGCTCAGGAATGACCGCGGTTCTCGTTGAACCATGGATGCCGCTTGATCGGCTTTCTCATGTATTTCAAAGTGTTCAACCCAAAGCTTTTCTGGCCAGTCGATTGGGGCAACTGTGGGGTTTGCGTGTTCCGGGTGTGAGGCGTATTCCGCATTGGATTGCGAGCAAGAGTCTCTTGCAAACATTGGGCGATGAACGAACAAGCCTGGATGTGGATGACTCGCATGCTTGCATCATTACTTTTACTTCTGGAACGACTGGCAAACCAAAAGGCATGGTCAGGACTCATGGTTATCTTAGGGCCCAACACCAGGCTCTCCGCGAATCGCTTCATTTCGATCAGCATCAAGGGGCAGATCTTTGTATCTTTGCTAACTTTGCTTTGGCGAATCTCGCCGATGGTCGTTGTTCGGTGGTGATTCCAGCGCGGGCGAAGGATTCAGTTTTGAATCAGTTGGATCTTCTGCCAGCGGCGTTGCAGCCCGTTTCTGCCACTTGCGGTCCGGCATTTCTTTTGCGACTGATGCAAAGGGCTCGCTTGAAAAACCTGCAGGCTTTGCATGTGGGGGGTGCCCAGACCGATTGTGCAATTTTTGAAAGATCCTTTGCGCTCTGGCCGGATGCCCAGATTACCCATGTTTATGGCAGTACAGAAGCGGAGCCAGTCGCGACTTCTTCCGCTCGGGAAGCGGTGGCCTGGAGTCGACAGCGGGGATTTTTTCAAACCCTTTTTGTCGGTCAGCCTTGGGAAGGCCTTCAGCATAAAGAGCTCGATAATCAGCTGTGGATCAGCGGGCCGCATGTATGCCCTGAATATCTGGCAGATGCGGAAGCGAATCGTCTCTATAAGCAAAAGGATGCGACAGGAAAACTTTGGCATCGGCTAGGTGATCGGATGGAGCAGGAGTCTCGAGGTTGGTGGTACATGGGGCGTGACCACCAGATGGCGGAAGACTTCGTCGATGAACAGAAGATCTATGCTGCAATCGGCAGCAGCAAGGCTTTTATCAAGCGAGATCCTAACGGCCAAAGACAGGTCTACGTGGAACAGGCTGCACAGAGGATCAGTAGTATTCTGCGTGTCTGTCCTGATACTCAAAGTATTTTTCAGACGATAATTCGTCGAGATCGACGCCATCAGGCGCGAATTGATCGGGAAGCTAGTCTCAAGGGGGCCTCATGCATGTACCGTGGTTGATTTATATCAAAGAACGATTTCCTTTGCCCGTCTATCTCCTGCTCAGTGTGGGAATGGCCTGGCAAGCTCAGTTCGCGTTGGTGGCAAGACCAGAAGTTTCAGCCATGGTTTTGGGCCCAGTGCTTATTCTTATTTTCTTTTTCTGTCTTAGGCTTATGGATGAAGTGAAGGACTATCAGAAAGATCTTGTGGCCCACCCCGAGCGGCCCTTGCCTCGCGGTTTGGTGAAAAAAACCACGGCGCAGCGCTTGATTTGGTATGTTCTTGGTCTGCAAGTGCTGGCTGGATTTGTGCTACTCTTGGGCCCGCACACGGCAGCGGGATACTGGTGGTTGCTCACTACGATCTGGCTTTATCTCATGTACGTGGAATTTTTCTGCGGCAGTTGGTTGGAAAAAAGGCCATTTTTCTATGCCGTAACTCATCAATTGATCATAGTACCTATCGTACTGGCCATAGCTCATATTGCATCTTCGGGCTCGAGTGAAGCCGCGCTTTATTCCGCGCTGATGATTTTAGGTGCCTTCTTTTCCTATGAAATTGGTCGAAAACTAGATCCCAAAGCACACCCCATTCTGCGCAGCTATCGCTCTTGCTATGGTCGCTGGGGGGCGTTAAGACTGATGCTTATCACCAGTGCCTTGGCCATAGGAGGAACGCTGTTAAAAATGCAAGGATCGCTGCTTGCCAGTTGGCCCTATATCCTGGCCGCTGTCCTCACTTTGTCTCTGTCAGCTGTTTGGGGAGAGTCGAAGCCCAAGCTGGCCGAAACTGTGGCCAGTCTGTCTTTGATCCTACATATATGGGGCCCTATTATCCCCGCACTTTTTCTACTATGGTAAGGGGGCCGTCTGTGTCGCATATCCTAGCATTCCACCAGAAGGAGGGAGGCCATTGAACCCGAGCTACTTATATTCCTGCCGTCAGTTGTCTCACTGTTATCAGCAGGGTCCGCAGCAATTTCCCGCGTTGCATGAGGTGAATCTGGATATCTCTGCGGGGGAGTTTTGTTTGATTATGGGGCCGAGCGGTTCAGGAAAGTCCACTTTGCTCAACCTGCTGGGCCTTGTCGAACCCGTGCAGAAGGGGAACCTGAGTTTTCAAAATGAAGACCTTGGGGTGATCACGGAAAAGAAGAAAAATTATCTGCGTCGGCATCAGCTTGGCTATATCTTTCAGTCGTTTCATCTCTTCGACGTGCTCACGGCGGCAGAGAACGTGGAGTTTTTTCTGAATCGGCAAGGTTTTTCGGCCGCAGAACGCAAGAAGAAGGTCCAGGAGTCGCTCGAGGCCGTGGACCTGTGGCTCCATAGGGGCAAGCGCCCGCAAGACATGAGTGGTGGACAAAGGCAGCGCGTTGCCATTGCCCGAGCTTTAGCCAAGCAGCCGGCTGTGATCATTGCTGACGAACCGACAGCCAGTTTGGATCAGGACAGCTCGCGAACTATTCTTCAGCTGCTCAAGAATCTTTGTCAGGGAGGGACGACCATTATTTTGAGCGCGCATGATCCTCTGGCCCGAGATTATGCCAGTCGGGTGCTGTTGCTGAAGGATGGGCGTTTGGATGCCAGAGGAGATAAAGTTCATGCTGATTAAAATCGCTTTTCTCAATTTACTAAGAAACTATAGGCGATCAATCGTTGGGCTTTTGACGGTCGGCTTTGGAGTGGCTGCGCTGTTTCTCTTTGATGGCTTCAATAAAGGCATCATGCGTCAGTACAAAGACAACACCATCCATGCAAAGTTTGGTCATGGTCAGATCAATACCAAAGGCTATCGGGATCAGATTTTTGAAAAACCTTGGGAACATTGGATTGAAAATCCAGAGCCTCTGCTCAAAGAAGTGGCCGGGGTTGCCGGTGTGAGCCATATCTTTCCGCGTATTGAATTTGCAGCCATGCTGAGTGCAGGTGACCGAAGTGTGGGTGGTCGTGGCTTGGCCATTGATGGTCACGCGGAAGCTGATTTTTTTAACACGATGAATTTCGTTGAAGGAGAGGCCTTTCGCGATCAAGCTTCTGGGATCATTGTGGGTAAGGGAGTAGCTCGTGCCCTCGGAGTGAAGCCAGGCGATCGCGTTACACTCTTGACCAATACCATTCATGGCAGTTTGAATGGTGCGGACTTCACTCTCGTGGGCATCTTCGAAACGGGCCTGAAAGAATTGGATGACAGTCACTTCCGAATTCAAAGAGCAGTGGCTGGACCACTTCTGGATACCGACCGGATCGAAAGCATCGCTCTCGGGTTAACGCGTGATGAGGATTGGCCGCAAGTTTTTGAGACGATCAGCAAGGCTCATCCGGAATTGGAATTGACATCTTTTGCGGTGCTGGACCGGGTTTACTATCAGCATGCTGTGGATTGGTTAGGCCAACAATTTCTGGTCATTCAATGGATCATTATTCTCATTGTGGCTCTGGGCATTGGTAACACGATGGCCTTCACCATACTGGAACGAACGACTGAAATTGGCTATCTCAGGGCTAATGGAGAATCCAAGCTTGAGGTTCTGACCCTTTTGCTATGGGAAGGAACACTCATTGGCTTTATTGGATCGATCTTTGGCATTCTCATGGCATGGTTTTTGAGTATTACCCTTCTCAGTAAAGGCATCCTGATGCCACCAGCCCCTGGTCTGACGCGGCAATTTTTTGTTCACGTGGAATTGCAGGGGTCGATGCTCATCATGGCCTGTCTGTTGGGAACCCTTACCGCGGCGCTTGCAACTGGGTTGGCGGCTTCCGGCCGGGTTCGAATGTCGATCTCGGCTGCTTTACGCTATCGCTAGGAGACGATCTTCATGAAAATTGCCACTCTCTTATTAATCACTTGGAGCTGCTCCTTGGGGCTTTTTGCAGCGGTACCGACGCCAGTCGAAATTTTGCAAAAAGCCGATGAAGTCCGTAATCCGTCGGCTTCATTCACGATGCTCGTGACGGTAAAGGACAAGGACGGGAGCTTTTCGAAATTTGAAGTGAAGACCAAGGGCAAGGACCGAACTCTGGTCAAAACTCTGGAGGCTGCCCATAGCAAGTCCAATGCTTTGCTCATGGTGGGGCAGGATATGTGGGCCTATATCCCTAACTTGAAACGGGCGGTACGAGTGAGTCTGCAACAAAAACTCACGGGCCAGGCCGCCAATGGTGATATCGCTCGGATGCGTCTTGCTGGGGATTACGAAGCCGTGGTGGAAAAAGAAGACAAAGACGTTTGGCAGCTGTTTCTAACCGCCAATAAAAAGGGTTTGACCTACGATAAGATCCGGCTGTGGGTGGGCAAGGACGGCTTCAAACCGCGTAAAGCTGAGTATCTCACCATGGCCGGCGAAGCTTTAAAAACAGCAGATTTTGAAGAATACAGTGCGATGGCCGGAGCGGACCGGCCTAAAATCATTCGCATCAAGGACGCCAAACGTCCCGATGATTTCTCGATCTTGGAAATTCTTTCTTTGCAAAATGCCGACTTCCCTGAAGCTATCTTTCAGGCCAGCAATTTGGGGCAGTGAGCATGCGCTGTTTTTGGTTCATTGCCCTCGCCATCATGTCTGCTTCGCTTGAGGCTCGGGTGCCTGTTTCTGGGGAGATCAGCCATGAATCTATTCAGGAACCAGAGAATGAGCACCAATGGGTCCACCAACGCACACGCTTTTATGCAGGCTTTAAATCCGAAGGCCAAGCTCTGGAACAAAGCGATCTTCTTTGGGGGTATGAGGCTTCCGGATTTTTCCTGCATGATGATGCCCTGCGTGGTCGAGATCGAGACGAATTCCGTTGGGATAATCTCCAGCTCAGCCTCTATAAAAATATCTTTAGCGTCCGTATAGGATGGCAAACCGTCCATTGGGGCGAGACCCTGGGACCCAGTCTCTTGGATCTTATCAATCCTCGGGATCTTCGCGATCCATCCGATTGGTTGCAGTCGAATCGCAAACTGGCTGTTCCTCTGCTACTCTTTGGTATCAGCAAAGATACGGCGAGTTTTGAAGTCTGGAGCAGTCCCGTATCCAGTCAGGGACTTTTGCCGGACACATGGCAAGGCGTATTGGTCAAGATTAAGGGCCGTAAAGCTCAGCATGATTTTGGTCTGCGTTTAGGCCAGCGCTGGGCTGGCTGGGATCTTAAGTTTCAGGCCCTCCAGCATGAGGCGCGAATACCGGCACTGGTCTTTAGTCTTCAGGATTTTGCGCCGTTGATTGAAGCGAGCTTCCCGCGGCAGACTTCCTATGGTGTGAGCTTAAGTCAGGCCTGGGACAATATCGTGCTTCGCAGTGAAATCCTGCATGCCAGGAGCGAAGAGATTCCCGATCAGAATCTTGTGGATTTTGCCGTAAATCAGGCCGTTGTCGGTATCGACGGCAACTGGGG
>JBGSRE010000248.1:0-7231 GCA_041737755.1 Oligoflexus sp. | reverse complement strand
TGCGGCCTTGGACACAGTTTTCTGAATACTTTCCATGTCGTTTTGAGTAGTGCCAAGCGATTCTCGACCCAAGGAATAAAGGTTACTCCGGGAAAAAGTATATTCGGGCATGAGAAAGTGAAAGACTTCGCCGGCTGGGCTTAGAAATTCCCGCGTGCCATTGTCGAGTTCCTTGGTCCGCAGAATCTCGGCTGTACGGATCCAACTGGCTGGATCCTCTAATTTTAAGCGTTCTTGCATTTTCTTGAAAAGGTCAGAGCGACCGGCTACTCGCTCGTCTCCAGCTTCTTGATCGGCCTTGATCCGGTCCAAGTAATATTTCAAACCTGAAGTCCAGATAGTGGTATTGGCGCTGATAATCTCGCCTGTGAGTGGGTTTGTATCCGATGGCCCATAGCCTAAAGGCGCAGAAAGAGACGATTCAGGAACGAACTTAATAAACGAGTAACCCAGATCGCCAAAGGCAAAGCCCTTAGGTGCGTCTTCGATTCTGAAGCGAATCTTGAGGCCGTTTCGTTCCGCCAACTGGTTTGTTCTGGCAATCACGCCAAACTCAGGATTGGTGTATATCCATTTGTATTCCTCAGGAAAATCGTGATCGAAGTAAAAGCTATGGGTTTTCTCAGGATGCCAGCGATTCATCAGAAACACGTTTTTAAGTTGATTATTTTTGCCTAAGCTCTCCACCACTGAATCAAAGTACCCAAACTTCTTATACAGGGGATCTGTTTCACCAGAGTAGCTATAGGGCTTGTATCCACTGTCAGCCGGCATCGGGATAAACGAAAATCGGTAACGGACCGATTGAGTATCCTGGCCTGTTGCCAAGCGTCTGATGTTGTTGATGATGCAGTTATCGGAGCTAGCTTTCCAGTGGAATACATAATCCACTTCGAAGCTCATACGGTCCGAAGCAATGCTCTGTGATTCTGAAACCACTTGCGATGAGATCTTTTCCCAGCAGGGATCTGTATCGGAATCGATGGGCAACAGATCCGCTTTGGCGAAATCAATCGTGAAATACTGCTTTTGGTTCCAAGGCAGGTAGCTATTTTCTTCTTGCTTATTGGTGACCTTTCCGCCGCTTTCTGCAAGCCGGTATTCGGAGTGACCGATATCCCAGGAGTTGATCACATCGCCCAATGTGGTCGACAGTGTTTCATTGTTGAGAGCTCGTTTAAATACCAACTTTTCCTTGGTAAATTCGAAGGTACCCGCTTTAACATCGGATTGAAGGCCAACAAATCCAATGTCGCCGATGCTTCCCGATTTTACGATAGTGGCTTTGGTAAGCCAGATATTCTGGCTGACGAAAGTTGATTTTGGCAAACGCACTTCATCGACGTTGCCAACTGGTTCCACTTTCCGTGTTTTGGCACAGGAAGCGATAGTCAGGGCAGCTAGGCCGAATAGAATCTTTTGATAACTTTTCATATTGAGAATCTCCCTTACTGTGCTGTCGTGAGGCTGATGTCGTAGAACATGATATCGGTTAAAACATTTTCGGACATGATGAGCTGGATTCCTTGTCTGGGCAGATAGAATGCTGGAATGCTCTTCAGGTTTGCTGTTCCTGAATCGATCATGTACTGGCATTTGTTTTTGGATAACGAGTTCATTAAAAACTGGTCACTGCTTCCAAAACTAAGAGAGAGGTCCTGGTACGCTTTGCCATCGAAGCAAACATTTTTCACTTTGGCGCCTTTTGCGTCGACAGTGGATTGAACGGCCACGACTTTGAAGAGAGTTCCGGTACTAGGATTTTTCATGGTTTGCGCAAGGGCCGCACGCTCCTGTGGTTTCAGTTCTGCCAGATAAAGGAGAGTGCCCTGCACAAAGACTTGGGTAGTGTTGACGAAAGTGAACCCAGCAGGAACCGAAGTTTGACCACTTACTGAATTGGCGACTTTTAATTCTGCGTTTTCTGCGTAAGGAACGAGTGAAGTCGAGGTAATGTTCATTTGCCTTTGGCCGTCTACCAGTTCTGCTTGATAGACGTTCATCTGAGAGTACTTATAGAATGCGTCGATGATCTCCAAAGAGACGATGGATCCGATCGAATAGTCAGCTAAACTCTGCTGCCCGCCTTCTTTGATATCGTAGCTGAAGTCGTTGGAAGCCAAGAGTTCTCTATACGGTTTGAGTGAGTTTATTTTGTTGTCCAATATGCTGGTAGAGACAGAGAGATCCGGCTCATTGACCCTCATGCTAAAGGACAGTATTTTACCTGTGAAGTCGATTGGATCAATAATGCTAACACTCGCTTCCAATCCCGCATCAAAAGCTTCGTTCATTTGTCCGTTGATGCGAGAAACGATAACTCGCTTGTTAGGATAAGCTGCCTTTGCTTCTGCCTCGACGACATTAATAAGGCCTCGCAAAAGTTCTGTAACTTGCGAGCGATCGACGGTCACAGTTGCTGGAGAGGATGGACTGGAACTGAAGACTTGGCTGAGCAATGTTCGCCAAGGAGCTGTTACTGGAATCACATCCTCAGGTAAGGATTCCAATTCGAGAGCGACGAGTTGAATTTTTTGAGTTGCGGATTTTGCGTCCTGTGTTTGGCTAGCTTTAACCTTTACGTCTACGCTGAAGGAATTCTTTACGTCTTCAGGAGAATCAGTAGCAGTCATCGGCACAAAGCTAAGGAGCTTATTGTTAAGAATAAAGCCGCCCTGGAAGTTTCCCGATGTATAGACACCCTGCACTTTTTCAGTTTCGGATGGTTGTTGGTAAGCACTACTTGCGTCACTACGCCCTACGTTAAAACTTATGCCGTTGGCTAGAGTAATGGAGAAACTATTGAGACTACGCGAGAAGTCTTCCTTAATTGTCTGCAGGCCGCCACGGGCTAAAAGATCCCCAAAAGTATCACCGATCTTGATGGATTCCTCGCCTTGGATGGCTTGGTTGAAGAGATCAAAATCGCCGGCGATTTTTGAGGGTTCGACTTCCCTGCGGACAACAGTGAACTGCTGTACCCTAAGGGTAGTCTTGTCGACAGAAATGGAGCCGAAGTCTTGAAGATTGACTGAGAAGGAATTAGGAAAAGTATTGAACAAACACTTTTCATTGCAATCTTCATCTTCTGGTTTTTGGGCAAAATAATTGTAGAGTTTGCGAGTGAAAGCTTTGGGATCGTCGCCAAAAAAAGCTCGCATATCGGTATTGAGACCAATTTTTTGATCACCGAAAATAGTCAGGGTACCCAAATATCCGGGGAGAGCTGCCAGAAAATAGGGGTTCTCGCTGCCTGTCAAATAAAATGCCAAAACTTTGGATGGGAAAAGATAGTAAGTTCCGAAAGAATCGGGGATCGGACGACCCTGCGTTCCGAGAACTTTTTCAATTTCACTTTTGTTTTGGAAGCGTGTCACGCCTCCCATGCCTTGGCCAAATAAAACAGGTCGGCGTGCAATCTCTTCGTTCCTTTGATCAAGCTCTTCCTGAGTGAGATCCACGAACTGACCAGGAACCAATCCGGCACCTGGACTATTTGGATTCGATGGGACTTTGAGATCACTACGGGTTGTGGTTACATTTTTTCGCTGATCTTCTGGAGCTCTGTACTGTTTCTTACCGCGAGCACACGATGCAAGCAAAGCACCGATGATCAATCCGGTTACGATAGGTCTTAAGTTCATTATTTCCTCCCGCCATTACCCTGAGTTGGGTGAAATTGATTTGACTTTGTCTTCAAAAAATCTGTATTGCTTCTACGAAATACTGCGACGTTTCCTCATCAAATAAAAAGACATTGACGTTGCCGAGTTGTTCTGCCCGATTGGATTCCGAATAACCCAAAGCAAAAGATGTGGCAGTGTTCATCGCGTAGGCGACGGCTGACGTGAAGGTATAATCATGTTCGGCAGCTTGAGCGCCATATGCAGGCTGCTCATACCCCCTTTGTGTCCAAGTGGGACTGAAGCTTAAGCTGATATCGCGGGTAGCTTCGACATTGATCCCCGCCTCGATCCCTGCTTTATAAAGGACAAGAAAACGGCCATTATCATCGCGATCCAATGTTTTAAAGGCATTGAAGTGCTGACGATAAAAGGGTCGAAGGCTGAGGCTTAGTCTTTCCTGAAAGAAGCTTTTGCTGGCCCTTAGCTTCATGGCACTGGTCACGATCTTTTGTTCCCGGGAAAATTTGGAAACGGGCAATGTTGCGTCCAAAGCGACTGACAGTGAAGTTCCCCAAGGTTCCGATCCGGCAGCAAAGAGACTGTGACTCAGATTCAAAACAGTATCGGAAGCTTGAATTTCATTCTCATTAGGATCGATATAGTAAAGCTTGGTCAAAGCCTGAGAGAGAGAGAGTGTTCTGCTTATCGATTCGCCAAGTTCCCGTTAAAGAAAGGCTGGTGGATGAATCGTTGTCCTTTTTTGCTGGCACGTAATGAGCTACGCTTAATTGGCTTGAAAAAGTATGTCTTGTTGGCTGCGACTCGACGGTAAGGACCTCTGCCGTTGCTGGAAAGCTCCCCAAACAGGCGAGAAGGAATGGCATGTGCCGAAACTGCTTAAAACCCGCCATTTTTAATAACCTCAACATAGTGTAAATCATCGCTTTTTTTGAGAGAGATACCCAATGAACCCCAGCTATTTCCGGGATTTGGTGCTTATTTTGGTCAACCAGCCAGTATTTAACAAAGGGCACGCCGGAAAGCAGCAAGAATGTGTGGACCTTAACAAACAAAATTTTTTGGAAGAGGGCAAATTTCATTGCTCACAATTTATTAGCAAAAATAATACATTGGTATTGAGTAGTTATCGTGTACTTCGCGGGGCGGTCAAAAAGTCGTTCCATTAAAAGTCAATATGACATATATTGCGCCGTGGTCGTTGTATCTCTTCTTGTGCGGAGTTCCCCATGCTGAAACGGAAAAGTCTTTTCGCTGCCCTCGCCCTCGGTGCCCTGACCTACGCTGCTTACCTCGCCTATGACTTTGGTAATCCAAGTCCGGCCAACACCCCAAACCCACCCCTCGTTTCTGCGGTGGCAGCACCTGCCTTATTTAACAGCACTGATCCAGCCCCTTCCTTACCGGTCAAACCTTTGCGCCCCAGAGCGTTTAAACGAATAGTGGCGAGCCAAGCTTTGCCGCAAAAGACTGAGGAAGCGAAAGTGGAAAGCCAGGCCCAAGAAAAGTCCGAAGCGGAGCCTGAGTCAAAAGAGAATATTCCCATGCCTGGGGCTTGGTCGGGGGATTTTGTGAAGCAGGAGCTTTTGCCCCAAGAACGATACTGTGATTTGGATCGTCCCTGCTCACCCCGCGGTCGGGATGGGGTGTTGCTGGTCGGCGCTGCTCTGAGTTTGAACGGCTTCGTGCCGCAATTCGATCGCATCCTATCGATCGGCTCTTACCAAGAACGCACGCCCCTTCTCGTCTATAAATAAATCGGCAAAAAATCGGCGCACACCGCGCCGATCAGCTCCTTCCAACACTCCCCCTTACACCTAGCCTTGCATTGCTTCATCGATTTGCTATCTTTGATGATTGATGTCAGTCACATGACCTCTTCAAGGATGATGCACATGATTGAAGTTCGTTCGATCAGCAAGTTTTATGGTAATAAACGAGCGGTCGAGAACCTGAGTTTTACCATTCGCGATGGTGAAATCGTCGGCCTCCTCGGTTTAAACGGGGCAGGTAAGAGTACGATCCTCAAGGTGCTTGGCTGCTTTCTGGTTCCGTCCCATGGCGATGCCAGGGTGGGGGGAAACTCCGTTCTTGATGCACCCGATGAAGTGCGGCGGATGATAGGTTACCTGCCTGATACGCCGCCCCTTTACAACGAAATGGCCACCAAATCCTATCTGCGCTTTGTTGCCAAACTTAAGAATGTTGCCTCTGAAAAGGTGACATCCTTTGTCGAGGTGGCTATGTCAAAAACCAATTTGCATGAGGTCGCGGATGTCCGCTTAGGCGAACTTTCGCATGGCTTCCGGCAAAGGGTGGGAATTGCCCAGGCCCTGGTCCATCAGCCTCGAGTTTTGATCCTGGACGAACCGATCAATGGTCTCGATCCGATTCAAATCGTCGAAATGCGCGATATGATTCTATCCCTGAAAGGCCAGCATACGGTTATCCTTTCCAGTCACATTCTTTCGGAAATCACCAAGACCTGCGATCGAATCCTGGTCCTTGATCGCGGCCGTTTGGTGGCAGAGGGTACCGAAAGCCAACTGCGCGGTCAGGTAAAGCAGGGTATCGAGGTCCGCATCGAAGTGGAATCCTTCGATCCCAAACTGCTCGAAGCTTTGCGTGCACTGAATGGTGTTATCGAGATTCGGGAAAATCGAGTCCAAGGCTTCTTTCTTGATATCCAGTGCACGGTCGATATTCGGGGTGAAATTGCTCGAACCGTTATCCAAACCGGCAGCAAGCTTCTGGCTTTGGGCAAAAAAGAGGCGGAGTTGGAAACCCTGTTCCTCAAATTGATCAAGTCTGATGGAGCGAATTCATGAGTAAAATATGGTTGATTGCCCAGCGAGAGCTGGTCTCTTATTTCAACACCTGGATGGGGTATATCATCATCTTTGCTGCTCTGCTCATCGATGGGCTCCTCTTTAATGCCTTTGCTATCGGCGATGATGCGAAGTTTTCTAGTGATGTGCTGAAGGACTTCTTTTTCTATAGCAGTGGCATCGGCATGGTCGCAGGCATATTTTTAGCCATGCGTCTTTTGGCTGAAGAAAAGCAAACCGGCACGATAGTTCTCTTCTACACATCGCCCATCAGTGAAAGGCAGCTCGTTTACGGCAAGTTCTTATCCGCTCTGCTGATGTTTGTCATCCTTCAGGTACTCAGTATCTATCTGCCTAGTTTGATTTTTCTAGAGGGAAAGATTTCCTTTGGTCATATGTTTTCAGGCTACTTAGGCATAACACTGCTCGGCGCCGGAGTTTTGGCTATTTCCCTGTTTTCATCGGTAGTGTCTCCCAACCAACTCATTGCTGGGATTTCTGCCGCTGCCATCACGGTGTTCTTCCTGCTGCTATGGTTGCTTTCATATCGGGTCGATGAACCTTTTAGGGAAATATTTGCTTATGTTTCCATTCACAATGAAAGGTTTCGCCCCTTCTCGAATGGGGTCCTCCACACGCGTGATGTGGTTTTCTACCTCAGCTTGACGTTCTTCTTTTTGGAATGCTCGATTAAATCCCTTGAGACACGGAGGTTGCAATAAATGTCGTCTTCAATTTACTTGCTGAATCTTTAATCGC
>JBGSRE010000226.1:0-8893 GCA_041737755.1 Oligoflexus sp. | reverse complement strand
TCGATTAAGGTTTGCGAGTTGAAAAGCATCCCAAGGGATATAAAGAAAATACTCACGAAGGCATCTCGCAAAGGCAGGATATCGCCCATAGCTCGATGGCTGTATTCTGTATCAGCAACGACCATACCAGCAAGAAACGCTCCGAGAGCTAAGGACAGTCCCGCTAACGATGTGAGCCAGGCCGTTCCTATACAAATGCCAATGATGGCTAAGAGAAAGACTTCCCGGCTTCGACTGGCATCCACCCAGAACAACAGTCGTGGAACCAGCAGTCGGGAACCAGCAAAAAGAACAGCGACCAAGCCTATCGCTTTGGCCAAGGAGATGCCCATCTCGGTCATAATCTCGAAATGACTGCTGCTCGAACCCAAAAACGGTACCAAGAGAACCATGGGGACAATACAAAGATCCTGAAATATCAGCGCTCCCATTGTAAATCGTCCGTGTGGAGTTTCTAATTCACGGCGTTCACTCAAGGCTCTTAAAACAATGGCTGTACTGGAAAGTGAAAAAACAAAGCCGTAAAAAATGCCCTGTGAAAAAGGTACATCGAGTAGAGTCGTAATACCAAGGGTGACTAGGATAGTCAAAATCACCTGAAAAAAACCGCCCAATGCAGCTTTGCCAAAGGTATGCTTCAATCGCTTAAACGACAGTTCCAGTCCGATCGTGAAGAGCAGGAATATGACGCCAATTTCGGCCAAAATCTCGATCGTTTCCATGGAACTTACCCATGCGAAACCAAAAGGGCCAATCAGAGCACCGCTGGTAAGAAGACCTGCGACAGCGGGTAGCTTGAGTTTTGACAGCATCAAGGTGACTGCTACCCCGATAACAGCTATCAATGCGAGTTCGTTCAAAATGGGAGCATGGTCCATAAACATAACCCTGAGTGAATAGGCATTCCGAGGATCATACATAAATTTTAAGGAAATAAATGAAAAAAGATTCTACGATCGAAGAGAGTGGAAGTCCCTGAGTGAGCAATAAGCCCAACGGCTCCGAGTGACGAAGAAAGTTCCACTCCCCGAGTCGGCTAACGGGAATGGTCTTTAGCTGCAAGTTTATGTCCGCATTGTCAGCGAAATCCAATCATACCTTTAAATCCTTAGCCTCAATCTGCGGCATCTCCCACAGTTGGACCCAGTCTTCGCCTGAATATTCTTTATTAAAGCAATAAATACGAATAGATATGACGCTATGGAGCGTCTCAAGGGAAGTATAGGTAATTTTTTGTTGCTGTACTCCGAAAGACCATCAGGCCCTCTCTTTTTATGGAGTGAATTCCCAAGTTTGATGGGATGTCAGGAATGGAATGCCTTTAGGGTCTTTAAAAAATTTTCTTAATTGCACGAGCACTCAGGGGATCTTGCCAGTGGAACGCCTAGCATGAGTAAACAGGAATATTTACTAAAGCCAGGCCAACTCTTGCGCAATGGAGAGCTGGAAATCATTGAGCACCTGGGTTCGGGTGGCTTTGGTGAAGTCTATCGTGCTACCTGGCGCCGCAAAGAAGGCTATCAGCAGGCTGTTGTCAAATGCTTCAATGCTGATGCGATGAGCCAGACTGATTTATCAGCGATACAGATGGTTCATAAGGAAAGTCTTCTCATCGGGGCCTTGCATCATGCATCGACTGTTCAGGTCTATGGCGTTGACCTCGAAGGAACAATTCCTTACCTCTTTGAAGAGTATTTAGTCGGCAAAGATTTAAGCCATGCGATTCAAAAGCGTAAAACAAATGCTCAGGATCCAACCCAACCCATTTATTTACCAATCGAATTGACCAGAATCGGTATCCAAATCGCAACGGCGCTTGATCTGGTTCATGCCAAGGGCATCTATCATGGCGACCTGAAGCCCTCCAATATTTGCTTTCGTGATAGCGAGCAAACGGATCTGGTGCTTGTTGATTTTGGTCATGGAGGCTTTTATGAGGGAAATTCTATTGAGCGCAAGCTTATGGGTTCCACCCTTGGCTATCTTTCGCCGGAACGCACTGGCTTTGTGAAGCTGGCTGGCAATGCATCCTGCGACCTCTATTCAGTGGGTGTGACGCTGTATGAAGCCTGCACAGGCAAGCCGCTTTTTGAAGCATCGAACGAGCGTGACTTCATCAATCTTCTGCTTCGCGAAGTGCCGAAACCACTGACCAGTATTTTTCAGGATTTTCCTGAAGCTCTTGCCGATATTATACAGAAACTACTCCGTAAAAATCCTGAGGATCGCTACCATTCGGCATTTGGCCTTTTAGCCGACCTAGAACGCTGCTTTCTATCCTTAAAACAAAATGAAGCGATCCAAAGCTTTGCGCTGGGCACTAAAGATAAGCTGCGTGAGCTCAACTACAAAATTCCCATCGTAGGCCGCCAGCAAGAACTAACAAAGCTCTTTCAGGGTCTTGAGCAAACCTTACATGGCAACGGCACAGCGTTTATGATCAGCGCTCCATCGGGCTCAGGAAAATCGCGCCTAGCGCATGAACTGGTGCAAAAAGCTCGAAAGTCGGATTGTCATATCACTGCCACCAAGTTTTCCGAATTTGAATCCAACCTGCCACTCAGCGCCATCAGTCTTTTGCTCATGGAGCATGCCGATAGCCTGCGTGAGGCTCCGGCCAGCAAGCAAGCTGCCTGGCGAAAAAATCTGCAAAATCGTTTGGGTTCACGGGGGCGTTTGATCAGCAAACGTTTTGGCTTTTACGAAGGTCTATTGCCAGATTTTCCAGCATTAATGACTTTGGATAAAGAAGAAGAAAGTCGGATCTTTGACGAGACTCTGGCCGAGTTTTTAGTGCATCTTGCTCTACCAGAAGAAGGTCACATTATCTTCCTTGATGACCTGCAATGGGCCGATTGGCAAAGCATCGCGATCGTTCATCAGCTTTGTCAGTTGAGCCGAAGAGGTCTTGCTGGAAAGTCGCTGCTTATCGGTACTTTCCGTAGCAATGAAGTGGATTCCCAGCATCCTCTTAGCCAGTTGGTCTTATCTCAACTTGATCCTGCCCAGAATCTAGAACTAGGACCTTTGTCACGCACGGAATCGGATGATTTGGTTCACTATCTGCTGGACGAGAGCAGCGAGCAGGTGGAAAAGCTTCAGGCTGTCACCTATCAGCTCACCAACGGTAGCCCCTTCTTTGTCTATGAGTATCTGAAATCGGCAATTTCGTCAGGCATCTTTGCGATGCGCGAGGATTCAAGGCAATGGATCTTCGATGAAGGCAAAGCCCATAACTTAGGCATGAGCCATGGTGTGGCTGGTCTGGTCGCGGAAAGGATATTGCAATTACCGTTGTTTACCAGAGCCATGATTATAACGGCAAGTGTTGCAGGCAATTCCATAAGCCTCGAAGCGCTTAAGTTTTTGATGCAGGACTTTTGCCAGGAACAGGGTATTGAGAATGCTGAAATAGCTCAGCAAGTTCAATTGGCCCATGATGATTTGATTCAAAAGCATTTGGTCCTACTTCATGACAAGCGCCTGGTATTTTTCCACGATAAAATAAAGGAAACCGCCTACCAGCAGCTCACAGCTGAGAAGCGATCTCATTTGCATTCCGTCTATGGATTTTGGCTGGCCTGCCAGCTCTTACAAAAGCAAGAAGAAAAATCCAGCAATGAACTATTCGAGACGGCTCTGCATATCATGGCTGGCAAGCCAGAGCGGGAAGCGGCCCTGTCGCGGCAGATCCTGTTCTTGGCCGCGAACGAGGCGGTTAAAATCTTTGCCTATGCGAAGGCTCGCGATTTTCTCCAGAACGCTTCGCTTTTGTTCCCGGACGGCTTTGCCCAGGATCCCGAACTGCTTAGGGAATGGATTAAAGTTCATGAGCTGTGGGCCAACACAGTCGCTGTCTCGGATCAAATCTATGTAGCGCTTGAACTCTACGATCGAGTTCTCGAGCATGTCAAAGATCCCGTTAAACGGGCTGAGCTCTACGCTAAAAAAACTGAATTTAATCTCACTCTTTTTCAGTATAAAAATTCAATGCAGGCTGGTGTTGCGGGGCTTGAATGCTTGAATGAAAGAATTATGACTCAGGACTGGCAGGCCATTTTCTATCTGCTCTTGGTCGGGCCTTGGTTGATCGTTTATTCAATATGGTTTTACTTTTTCGGCAAACAAACTTGTGAAATTTCCAATGATCGGGAACGAATCCGTCTTCACCTCCTTCTGAAACTGGAAGTTCCCTTCTATTTCACTAAACCTTTGGTAGCGATCGCCAATCTTGCCAGGACCACTTTTGAAATCCTGAGCTACAAAGATAATGATTACCGGGCTGTGAAACTGGTGCTGGACTACTTGCCAATCGAATCCGTGCATCAGTATCAGCAAGAAGAAAGAGCCCAGTTTTTTAGGCGAACCCGATCGGAAATCCTACGCCTGGAAGAGCTGTTCAGTGCTCTTGAAGGAAGTCAGTTGGCTCCCTATGATCATGTTATCGCGCTGCGAACACAGTTGGCCGATTACTTCGAACAGCGGAGTTTTCTGCAATGTGAATCCATGACTGCATTGATCAAACTCATACTGCGGCTGATTGAAGGCAAGGGGCTGCCCACCGGCTTTAAACGGCCCGTGCGAGGTGAGTTGCCTCCGCTTTTACCGAAGCCGGAGACGAGCTTAAATTCACGCCTTCTCTCCTAGCTCAGCGTGATCCGCTGGCAAAGAACCAGCGTTGATCGGAAAAGTAGTAGCGCACGAGATCCGAACGATTTTCACGAGCACTTTCAATCTTCAATGTTAAACTGTTTCGACCTGCTTGCAGTGAGCGTTCCGGAAGTGGAAACGACCAGCTCTGGCAGCTGCGGTCTGATCGACGGATACTTTCCATTGAGAGAGGTCTTTGATTGAGAACGGTCAGACGAACTTTTTCACAGGCTTGGGATCCTCCCTCCAGTTTAACGAGCAAGCGTTGCTGTTCGATGCTGATGCGGATTTGACCGCCGCACTCAGGAAGCCAGGCCGTATTGCGCTTATCATCGAGGTAGATCAGTGAGTCGTCATAGTCCCTAACCGGGTGGGACGCTTCCCAGCGGGCCGGTCGAGCCCATTTCTTTTTCCAGTCGTTATGCGACCAGTTCTCTTCATCGCTGCGCAGTCGCACATAGTCTTCTGTCTTCCCAGAATTGGAGTGCAAACGGAGGGTGATCTGCTCCCGATAGAGGCTCGGTTGCCACGTATAGACGTAGGTATACTGCTGGCTATTTTGCCTCTGCATTTTCATTTTTTGGGAATTGATGGTGAGATTACTACAATCATCGACGTCTTTGAACTGAATCAAAGTCTGACGATCGTTACTGATGATTTCTGCAAGGCCGCCACAGTTTGGCAGATCGATCGTCTGCATGCGTTTGCCGGCAAGAGCTGGCGAGGA
Source organism: Oligoflexus sp. (assembly GCA_041737755.1). Taxonomy (GTDB): domain Bacteria; phylum Bdellovibrionota_B; class Oligoflexia; order Oligoflexales; family Oligoflexaceae; genus Oligoflexus. The sequence goes on along the minus strand of JBGSRE010000226.1, from coordinate 3,516 downwards.
TACGAGCAAACAGAAAGTCCAGAATAATTGATGAGTCATGAGCGTTTCTCCCAGATTGCAGCAAGGCTTGCTTGCCTTAGCTGGCCTTTTGCAATCGATAGGCCAAGGCTAGAACCCCTGATTTATCTAGGATTGATTCTGCATAAGGCAAGAGAAGCAGCAGTTCCCTGTGCTGTTGGGAACTCAGCTGTTGGTCTTCTGAATTGGCAGAAAAAGTAACAGGGAGCGTTCTCCGGAAAAGCCCATCGGAAGCGAATGATAAAAAACGACATACCAAGAACAAGCTAAACACCACTCATAGTGGGGCTAAAAGACACGAAAGAAGAGCAGAAAATATTTTTAGAAACACCCAAAATGCAAATGATGACAAATGATTAAAAAAATATTGAAAAAAGATAAATATCTTCTGGCCAGTCAGTCAGTGGATCGCTATATTCATCTCTCCTGACAACAGACAAAGCTTGGGAGTTGGCCTTGAAACATAACACACAGATGACCTGGTTGAACTTTGCTGCGATCGCAACCCTTGGCTTGAGTGCGTTCGCCTGCGGAACCGCTTATCAAACAGCGACGGACAGTGCGGTTAAAGTAACCAATGGTCGAGAGATTGCTGAAACGGATTACCCTTCGGTTGTTTATATTGCCTCTCAGGTACAAGATGGTGTTGCTAGTTGCACGGCAACCTTTGTCAACGATTCGCAAGTTGTGTCGGCAGCCCACTGTGTCGAGGGAACCAGCGCCAGCAACCCTTCTCTCTATCTGGTGAAAGTCACTTATGTCGATGGCGAAGCTCAGCTGTCAGCCGTAGCAAAAGCGCAGCGCTGGGTTCGTCCGGCTAATTACAATTTTGATGATGGCGTCAACAAGCTCGACGTTTCCGTGATTAGCTTCCCAGCAAATTCAGCTCCTGCTGTCAGCGCTCTAGCAGCCGTACCAACCAAGGCAGGAGATAGCCTTACGATCGTCGGCTACGGTAACAATAGGAACTTCATTGATGACTCGGGTCAGTTCACCGGATCGGGTGCAGGTAAAAAACGCGTCGGAACTAATCAGGTCGGTGCTGTCGTCGATGGCATGATTCAATTTATCGGAACCCCTTCGGCGGGAAGCGATTTCGAACCGGGAAGTCTTGTGCTGAGTGGTTCTGGTGATTCGGGTGGACCGCTGTTCGTCAACGGTCGCTTGGCTGGTGTGACATCCGGCGGCGGTGTTGGCAAAACCAGTGATGGCGAAGAAGTCTACATCTCTCAGTATGTTGATTTGAAAAGCGCCGATAGCCAGGCGCTGTTGAAAAAAGCTTTGAAGCCAGGAACTGCATTCTAAGAACTCACTCAAATATCAAACAAAAAAAACCCGATGAATTTTTGTCATCGGTTTTTTTTTGTTTGGCTGGGAAAATGTATCAGGCTGCTTTGCCCGAAGATTTTTTCTCTTCACCGCGAGAGATAGCGCGCAGGATCTTGGCGTGCTGCAGCACAACTTCGATGCCCTTTTTCTGAACCTTGATATGCACTTCCTTGCCGGATTTAATGACAACGATGGAGTCATCTATGTCGATTAAGAGCGAAGCTAAGTCAATCCATTTTTCTACCTGAAATCCCTTTTGCTTGCCCTCATCTTCAAAGGATTTAAAATCGATGGAGAACGTGTCATAGGCTGTGGCTTTTGCTAGACGGGCCAGGAGATCGACCATATCGACAAAGTCCTGGGGTAGAAACTTCATCGCACTATTCTTTTTACGAATACGGCCGGAGAACAGCAGGAAACGCTCCAAATCGCCACGATTGTTGATCGTGAGCATATCTTTCTTATAAGAGTTTTTCGTAATAGTAATCAATCCGCCCGAAGTAATCGCATCGATAACCGAGGTGACCTTAGCTGTTTCCTTGTTCAGAATCGTGGCCACTTCCTTTTCAGCAGCTTCACGTTCGATAGACCAATTCTTGAGTTCCTTGACGCCCATTTTGAAGTAGAGGAGCTGCAGGACATGCATGGTCTTGGTCATCTCTTCAATAGGATTGAGATTGCCCTTATATTTGGCCTCAATATCCTGCAATCGCTCATTGGTGTCGCGCAGACGTGACGACAGAGTCGACATCAAAGTCACAAACCATTTTGGAATCTGGGTCATGATTTTATTGAATTCATCATTCGTAATCTTGGTGACTTCGACTTCTTCTACGGCTCGCGCGGAAGCGGATCGTGGCTTCTTATCAAAGAGCGCCATCTCACCGAGCATGCTGCCGGCGCCAATAGTGGCCAATGGAATTTCACTCCCACCTTTATCAAGGTAGACAAGTATCTGGCCTTTGCGAATCAGGTACATACCATCCGATTGCTCTCCCACTTTGAAGAGCAGTTCACCAGATTTCAATAGTTTGTTCTTGCCTGACAAGGCCGATCTCCTGCTGCATAATGGGCTGCATCTAGAAGAGTGATCGGCAGATTAACGGAGCACTTGAGCCTATTTTTTATCCAAGGAATTCGTAATCCACAGCGAGTATTTCGGCTAGGTTCGGCCGGACCCATTCCACGACCACTTTTTGATGATCGGGGTGCACCTGATACTCATCCAAGCCTTGGCGATCGGCGAATCGAACCACCAAGCCGTAGTCATATCCTTTGCTTCGATCACAGAAGTTGGCGCCGGCGCTGATATCACGAATGCTAGGGATCCTGCTTCTCAGATCGAGCAATTCCTGGATAATTTTGGTCTTGGTCGCATCAGAAGTTTCGGGTTTAAAGCGAAAGAGAACAATGTGTTCGATCATGGAAGTCTCCTCACTGGGCAAGGACTGCCCTTTCGATGAATGATATAGCAGCAATATGATGGAAGGGAAACCGCTTTTGCCACAAGGCATTGGGAGCGAGGTTCCTATGAATAAATTTTCCGGCCCTTTCATTTTGGTGACACTTTTGGCATTTGCCCTGGGAATGGGCGAATACTATTGGACTCGACTGGCCACCCCCGGTTGTCAGGACTGGCAAAATGAAGTGCAAAGGCGAATTGAATCTTATGCCCGTATGTATGTGCCCGATCACTCCCCACAGGTTCAAGTGCAAAGTGTTTGCGGCAGTCCCTATCTCGCCGATGCGATCTTTTTTCGCGCCCAGCAGTGGGCATGGTTTATGGGCCTGCGACCGAATAAGCCACTCCAGGAAGCTGATCTGCGCATGGCCGTAACTAGGGATTTACTGCAGCATCCTGATATGGGATCGCTGCGCATTACGGTTCGCTTTGATCCCCAATTAGCGGCAGAGACAAGGAAGAAACTTGAAGAATTGATCAGCCGCTACCTCATGGTGGATGAGCAGCGGCATCGATTGGAATACCGGCGCTTGAAAAAACCGCTGGAGGCCGTCCCGCTGGTTAAGATTGCTGTATTTTTAATACTTATTCTATTTCCTTTTTACGCACAATCTGAAGTCATCAGACAGGAAAAAACGTCTATAGTTGACGTTTCTGGCTCTATCACACCTGACTATGACTTTGATCTTTTTGTGTCCGTAAGTTTT
>JBGSRE010000203.1:0-1537 GCA_041737755.1 Oligoflexus sp. | reverse complement strand
TTTTGCAAAGCTGATCTTGCTGGGAGGGGGGGGGGGCAGCAGGCGAAAACTAACTCACCTTTTCCAATCGACTCGGTAACGGGGAAGGCAGACGGATATGCAAATGGAAGCCCTTGGTTTCTTGAGATTGAGCTGCATAGCTACCGCCAAGTGCTTGAATGGCTTGCGCTACAGCCGCTAGACCCATGCCTCGGCCGGCTAAGTCGGTGACTTTGTCCGCAGTGGAGAAATGAGGATGAAAGATCAACGCCAGAGTTTCTTCTTCACTCAACTGCTGCGAAGGCTGCAGGAGGCCTTGGGCTAAGGCATGGGACCTTATGCCGTCAGGATCCAACCCACGACCGTCATCCATAATATCGATATGCAATCCGCCATCGGTTTGCGGGTTGAAGCGGAGCTTGATCGTGGCATTCGCAGTTTTAGTTCCGCGTTCCTCGGGATCTTCAATGCCGTGCACTAAAGAGTTGCGAACGAGATGGGGTAGAGTGGTGAGCACGGCGGCAAATGTATTGTCTACCTTGGCTTCGGCTCCTTCGACAACGAGGCTCACATTTTTGTGCAGCTGGTGGGCAACACGCTGCACCATCGATCCGAGAGGAGTTGTGTAACTCCTGAGCTCCAATGCTTTGATATTGCGCGACCAATTTTCCACTCGGCTCATCACTTGCGGAGATACCATCGGAGCCAAAGTTTCATTGAGGATATTCAAATCGTTCTGATCCACCCTGAAAGCGCTGCGCATAGGATGATCAAAATCAAGATGCAAAATTCCTTCGTTTTGGCTGAGGAATTCACGGACACTTTCTAACAGATTCTGAATATCTTTGATTTCAATAACTGTTTTTTCTTCCATCCGATGCAGTTGATTCACCCAGTCATCAAGATTGAAACTGGCGGCGTTACCTTTCATAGTGTGCAATATGAAATGCAAAGCTTTGGTATCCTTTTGGATAACGGCCTGAGTCGCGGATTCAAGATCTTTTTTGAAATCGATCAGGAAAATTCGGAAAGCATCCTGATCTTCCAGAATGTGAATCAAGGTATCGGCCCGCTCCAAGCCCTCTTCTGCTGCCACGAGATCGGTAACGTCATTGATAGTGAGAAGCACAGCCGTCACTCGGTCCGAACCTCGGGTCTTGACCGCGGCAACCTGAAGACCGATCATCCGCGCTTCCAAGGGGAAGCGGCTTGGTAGCTGCTGCATAGCCACTTCGGTTGGCAGCTCGGAATCATAGATCTGCTGAATAGCCATCATGAATTGGATTTCCAAGTGGGCGGAAAGTCCCAGCTGCTTCGGCAAGGATTCACCGACCTGCAAATTTTTTCCGAGTATAGACTGGCAGGATGAGGTGAAACCCGTCTGTAAACGCGTGTCGCGATCGACGAGCAGAAAGCCGGAACGGACGTGGGAAAGTATCACGTTGATTTGTTCTGTTCGTTCCAGAATTTTTTGCTCAAGACCCTGATTGAGTTTGCTGACTTCATGTTCAGCATGTTCCGCCCGATCAAAGGCCCGGGCGAAACGTTTGGCCAGGGT
>JBGSRE010000180.1:0-3153 GCA_041737755.1 Oligoflexus sp. | reverse complement strand
CCAGATTTGTCGGATGCAGACTCAGTGTCACTTTTTCCCCGGAGCCCTTCAACTCGACCAGTCCCAGCTTGTGGCCGTTGTCGATGGTGGCTTGATCCAAGGGAATTTTAGTTACGGTTTCAAACTTATCAACCAGTTCACTCAGTAAGATGGCGAAACTCTTATTCACATCTCCACCAGTTTTATGCACAAAATCCCGAAGGGCAAACAGCATTTTCCTTTGTTTGAAAGGAATATTTGCCAGCAGCAATCGCCTATTTTTACCGCTCCGCGTGCTGCGCACGAATTCACAATACCATTTCAAACGCAAAGCCCCGGTTAATGCCAGCACTTCCTTACCGTGATCCTGTTCAATTTCGACTTTGATCAGACCCGTATTCTTAAAGATATCCAGAATGCGATTGAGGCTGGTTCGTTCATAACCCAAGCAGCTCTCAATCAAACCCATAATTTCATCGAGGATCAAGAATTCCCGTCCATCGGGGAATTTTTTGGCTTTAAAGGGGCCCAGCTCAGCTAGGCAATCAGCCAGCTGAATGGACATCATAACGGGATCCAGGACTCGTTCTAGAAGATCATTTTTTTCCTGCAAAGTCTTAGCAAACTGATCGTTGATTTGATCGAGGCGTAAGCTGAACTCTTTGAGCACGATCTGCACCCATTTGGGAAGTTTGGCCAAAGGATCGAGACCATCCTTACGCTCAATCAGTAGACCTTCCACATGCGAGCGAGCACGAGCGTTAGCCAGCCGACGTCCCTGATTGAAAAAACTTAAGACACCGACGACTTCCCCAGTATTTTGCACAGTCAGAATCGCTTCTCCTTGAGGAGTATCCTTGTACACCTCAACGCTGCCATCTTTGATCATGAGCATGGAGTTGCTCACGTCACCCTGTTTGAAGATGATTTCACCGGGTTCAAAGCTGATTGGGGCTTCCATACTTGTTCCTTTCTTGCATTGCTCCAGCTTAGCCATTATCCCAAGCTGCATCGATCCTAACGCCTCAGCCTCAGCCAAAAAGGGACTACAAATCCCGACACAGGGGCTTGCCTTTAGCATCTTGTAAGACTTTGGAAGGCGATATGAGGCGGATTCGGTCAGCCTCCGTAGCGAGGACAGCGCGAATGATTTCTCGTATCGGCCCCCTATCTCCATAGGCTTTGCCGCCTTGGACGATATTCTGAAAATCACAGAACTCGTTTTTCCCATCACAGCCAGATGCCATCTGACTGGCTTTAAAATAATCTATCAGACCCTGAGGTGGCGCGGCATCACCCATCCATATTTTGTGGCTAATCGTAAGCAGCGGATGATTCCAGAGCCGATCAAACTCACGCGCTGATTCCGAAGCCAGGGCGGGATCATCGACCCAAACGGAATACTCGCGAAACCCTCCGGCCCAGCTCAATTGATCAAAGTTTGCACTTCCAAAAAGGGCTAGTCGACCATCAATGATGATGGTCTTGGCATGAATTTCTTGCGCTAGGTCACTGCGATCTTTGCTGGCAAATAACTTAGCAGGACGGAACGGCAAAAACCATTTCACTGGCAAATCCGCTTCCTTGATGGTCTTGCCTGTTTCATCGATCAGCAGCTTCGTCTCCCGTCCATTGGGCAAGCGCCGGGGAGCTTCTGCAATCATATAGGGAAAAACAGCATTGCCAAGCGCACTGCTCACATTCTGCTGATCCATGATCACCCGTACTTTCACACCGCGCGCCATGGCCTCTTTAAGAGCGATAGCCAAGGGCCAGTTGTAGGCAATTCGGTCATAGATATCGATCGTACGCTCAGCAGCCATGATCAAGGGAATAATACCGCTATCGAGGTTGCGAACCTCATCATTGGCACTTATTTGAATCGGCTGCACGTTGACAAAACCCTGACCCTTCACTAAAGTGGGTCCACTGCGAACTTGGTCCAAGCGGCTCGAAACACTTTGCAAAAGTGCTTCATCTTCAGCATTTATAAGCTTTTTTCCCATCTTTTTCGCTTGGTCCCAGGCCCAAAAAATATCCGACTGAAAGGCCAGCAGCGTGATCACGGCCGCAGGGCCTTTGACGATCACAGCTTCATCATGATAAAACGCCGCTGCAGAATCCACCATATTACGAGAACTGATCAAGGCTCGTGGCTTTATATTGAGATATTCTTCAGGAGAATCTTGAAAGATGGCATCGACAATGAGTACCTTGCTGTGATCGCTTTTGCCTTCGGCTGATACCGTTAAATCCATCAGACTCGAAACAATACCACCCAGTTTTTCCAAACCAAAAGGGACCGATGATACTCGCTTTGGCGGGCTGATATTTGATTCCAAGGCCGTAAAGCGCGGATGCTTGAGTGAAAACTGGATAGCCGCCTGCCAGAGCGGATCCATCTCGTTAGCTACGGCAAATTTAGAAACATTATCGTGCAGGAGAATGACTTGAACTCCCCGCTCGGCGGCATCAGCTAGGTCGTGCATAATCTCAGCACCCCAGCTTCCGCCTAATAGAAAGATATTCATGACGATATTACGTTCGGCACCGCGAATAAGATCCTTGACCGTACGGGCCATGGCTGTTTCCAAAATCGGGTTACCCTGATTGAAACTCAGTGGTTGACTAGGATTCTGAAAGACCTCTGCAGCCATTGCTGGTGTAAAGCGATCCGCAGTGCCCAACCAGTCGCGGAAAACCCGGGCATAGTTGGACTGTTCCAGCGCCTCGGCGCTATTGGATGCGCCCGGTCCGAAGAGATCCTGTGTATCATCCACCCATTCCACATCATTGCATGGGATCCACACCGATACATCGCGCTTTCTAGCCTCTTCCGGCTTTTGGAATAGACTATCAGAGGTGCAGCTTTTTTTGCCATTCAGAAAGGCTTGCAGGGCAATAGGTTCCTGGCAGTTAAAAGCTACCGAGCTCAGTTCAGCGCTGGTCGGACGTATGGTTTTACAACTGAGAACTGCCAAGAGAATGCAATAGAGTCCAATTCGATATCTTCGCAAGGAAGGCTCCCCTTTGTGTCGGGTTCGGATGATTTATGATAAGGGGTCGTCTCGAGCAACGCAAAGATAAAGCAAAAAAAACCCCTGGCTGAACCAGGGGCTGTCTGTTGGCAAATCAACTTGTTTCAAGGAGTGATTAAAGTCGTCATATAATCGG
>JBGSRE010000173.1:0-6823 GCA_041737755.1 Oligoflexus sp. | reverse complement strand
CATGATAGACAACGGCTTTTAGCACCAAGAGAGATCGACTTTTATCGGACCAATATAGCCGCGATTATCGGGTTTCTGAATACGGATCGTGCGGAATCTTTGATCAAGGTCCTGATGATTCTCGTTGATACGATCGCAGCGTCCTAAAACTTTTTCATCCCCATCCCGGCCCATATCATCTTCCCATACGACCTGGACGAGTTCTGCACGAAATTCTTCTGGAACGGGGCTTTTGGCGGCCTCTGCATCGGCGATGTAAGCCTCCACCAAGGGCTCTAGTTCGGCTGCGAATTGGATGTCTGGTTTAACAATAACGGATTCTTGCTTCTGCTGGGAGCCACAGCCCACAGCCCAAATGGCTAAGAAAGGGCCTGCGATCAAGCGGAAATAAGGCAGAACGAGGGAACGCAGTAAAGGCCTTGAGGGACAGAAGGAGAGCAGCAACAGCATAAATTACCCAGCAGCAACAGATTGAAACTCAAGGGCAGTCCAGGTGCGGACTGTTGGTTCTTTTTTAAGCCATTATGGCTGCCACGTCAAGTGTGAGTTGCAGATCTTGAGACTTTTTGTCTCGAAATATAAAATCCTAATATTATTAAGTGGATAACCTTCGAACAGGACACCCGTTTCTAGGTTCGGTACCTCCCCTTTGGTAAAGACTAGCCCCCACTTCAAAAAATCTATCGATCGATGCCCGCATGTAACGTCAAAGAAATATGATTATGACAAAATGATCTTGATTATCTATCAATTTAATATTAATAAATTACAAAATTACGCTCGCAAGGGCTTTTTTTTGACCAACCAGACTGGCTGGATGGCCGACCGAACCGCCAAGAGGTCATCATGAAAATCGGAAATCCAATACGCAATACCATGATGTTGCTAAGTTTATTTTGGACATTTGCGAGCACTGCCGCCCTCTCTGAGGTACTTGCGGTCAAAAAAGTCGCCACATTTCCATTAGGAATAAATCCGTCAGTGACTTCGTTCTATGCTCGAAGTGCTGCTGATGAAAATACCGCTTTTTTCACTGAAAACGTTGGGCTGAATCTGGGCCTCTCCGCACCCCTTGGCGATTTCGGAACGATTGGACTTGAAACTGGTGTGTCTCGCGATATCGATGCGCTCGAGATGAGAAATGTCTGGTCTTCGACGACATTGAGCTATTACAGCCAATCGCACAAAATCCTCAAGGATTACGACCTCCGTTACGGCTTTAATGCAACGTTACCGACGAACTCGGATACGCGGGAATTTCTATCTTACAGAGGAAGTCTGGGAACAAATGTCAGTTTCGGCAGGACTTTGGAACTTAAGATTGGTCCTGTTCTTGACCAAATAAAGTTAGGATTTGGAGCCGAAGCCGTTAGAAACTTTTTCGAATTTGATTCTACTAAAGCTGGCAAACCAAACAAAACATTAAACCTCAGTCAGAATGTAAATGCGAGTGTTCGCTTGTTCGAAATTGTGACTGCTTCAGGAGGCTATGTCTGGATAAAGGGACTTCGGGCAAATAGCTCCTGGACAGACCCTACCTACGCTCTGAACCTAGGACTTTCGGGCACTATCGGCGAACATCTCACACTTAGCTTGACTCAAAAGAATGAAGATCGCGCTCTTAGTTATGACTATCAAACGGCGAAAATCGCCCTGTATGACGAACAGGCGACTGTCTATACCGCAAGTGCCGCGTATAAATTTTAAGTATAGCAACTCATCAAGAGGTTTTACCTCGCTGATTAGAAGGGATCTAGAATGACGATATTTAGAGGAACATTTCGTGCGTTGCAGGGCCTAGCTTTAGCCGGCAGCCTTGTTCTCGCTTTCGCGCAATCAGGTTGCGAGAAAAAACGAGGGCTTCGATTTACTCAAGGGTCCGGCGAGAACGTTTTTGAAATCAGCCAATATAATGGCAAGACTTTCAAGGTAGCAACAGGTGAAAAGCGATTCAAAGGTCAGACTTCTCGTGCCGACGAGCTTGTCACGCTCAACGGCTTTGACCAGATCAACAACCTTGATGCAGTCGAATTCGAAATCCAAGATGGTCTTTTTTCGGAAATAAACATTTCTGATTTCAATTTCTACGGTCGCGAAAACTTCCAATACACTTTCAAATATAGTTTCTCTGACAATTACGTCATCCTCTCCAAGGTTGCTTCAAAAGACGATATTCCTAGCCAGGAACTAACTTTTGCGCAAGAAGTTGGAAATGGCCTATTCGAAGTTCCACTCATGGGACTTCCCATTTCACTTTTCACTGTTGAACGAGTAAAAGACGAACGCGGCAAAGCAACTCGTCAGTTGAACACGTTCGCACGTGACTTCCTTAACCAAGCCTCACACTTTAAAGTGAACCCAGGGGAGGTGAAATATTTCGAAGCTCCTGCCAAGCCTGACCTTTTTGCTGCTGACTTCTTCAATTCCAAGGACGAGTGGTTTTTCACGAAAACTTTAGTGGGTCGGTCGATAAAATCAACGGCTATTCTAGGCGAAACCGCTGCTTCACTAAAAATCAAGTTTGCCCGTACCAATAATTCTCTCATTGGCGTAGATCTAAACATCGCCGAAGAGCAGGAAATTCTCGATCCGACCAAAACCATCACTGCGCTTGAGATTCCAGTTCAGTGGGTTGACTTCAGAACCGAAACCGCTGGTGCGGATGCACGTCTGAAAGAATCCATCCTTGGCGACAAAGAGGGCGGGTCTCGCTTTTGGAAAGAGCGTCGCTACGCTTTAGTCGATTTTAACAACGCGGATCGCCTAGACAAAGCTTTCACCCTTGACAATAAATTAGAGAAACTAGAAGTCAGTAATGACTATGTTTCTTTCATCATCTACGAATCAAGCAGCGGAAATACTTATAAGTACTCGCTGGCAAAATCAAACCGTAGGGTTGCGGGTCAACGTTTCTTTGCCGAAGACGCTAAGAAATTCCACATTTTCACCCAGCGCCGCACAGTGATTCAAGGCGCTCTACAAAATCAAGACCCGGATATTGACAAGATCACATACGCCAGTCGCTTCTTCCCAGAAAATAAAGAAATCGTCTATCACATCACAAAAAATAGTCCTCAAGATAAAGAATTCATCGAAGCTGTTGAGGCTTCAGTTCAAGCTTGGAACCTTGCGTTTCAAGAAGCCAACACGGGTATTCAAGTTCGTCTATCCAACGATCGCGTCGACCTAGGTGATGTTCGTTATAACGCCATCGCCCTTTATGGATACGAAATAGACTCCGGTCGGCTGCTTGGGTTTGGCCCATCCGTCCAAGATACCCGAAATGGGGAGACTTTCTCTGCTGCCACCCATATCTATCTGCGTTCTTACCGGGAAGGAGTTATTACCAGCATTCGTAACTTTATCCGTAACGAATTGGGTCTATATGACGACAAATTAGTCACTCAGTTGCCATCTTTTACTAACGCCAATGCTTTTGTCGTTGGCGGCGGCTTGATAAACAGCCCTGTTCCGAATCTCTCAAGTCTTGTAAGCCTTGATAAGTTCTTCCAGAACACTCCTGACATGTTCGCTGCTGAAGGTATGGCCGCGTTCAGAACCCAAACCTTCGGTTCGAATGAAGTATTAGAAGCCGTGGAAGATTACGCTGCAAAGACAGCCAAAACTAAGACGACCCAAGAGAAACTGCTGTACAATGCCAACGGTCCGAAGTGTGATTATGGATCGATTGCTTCTGTAGCAAACAGCTGGAACAAGATTCGTGAAGTATGTGCGAATGGAAACGGCAAGTTTGCCAGCTACTTAAGTGGTTTAAAGAAACTTCACTCTGAAGATAAGACAGTCCTTAATGACGAAGGTGAAGAAGAAGCCATCCTTGCTTGCGCTCAGCCTTTGATGAAAGACCTCCTGACTTCTACCTTGATTCATGAAATTGGTCACAACCTTGGTCTAGGTCACAACTTTGCAGCTTCATCCGAGTCTCCTGAAAACCAAGCAAAAAATGCCGACGGTTCCATTGCATATCCTTCATCCAGTGTTATGGACTACCCGGACCGTGATTTCGATCTCTATAGCAAAGCCGGCCCTTACGATGTTGCCGCCATTCGATACCTCTACACAAAAACAGTCGAAACAACTGACAAAGAATTTATCAAGGTCGCGGACAATATGAGCATGACTGCTGCTGTCAGCAAAGTCAGTAAAAAACTAAAGCCTTACCGTATGTGCACTGACTACGAAGTTGACGGCGATACTAACCTTGCCAATTACGACCCTATGTGTTCGCGCTGGGACGTTGGCTCGACTCCAGACAAATACGTGCAATGGGCTATCGCCCAAGTCCAAGCAGATATCGTTCAAAACGGCTACCGATACAACAACAAGGGTTTTTCAGGCTCTGTACGCTCATTGGTTTATCTAGACCATTTCCGCCAGATACAAGAATATTTCCGCTTCTTAGTCGCTAGCCAAGCCGGTATCTATTTCGAACGTCTTTCAGCCCCTGCTGGGTCGTCTCCAGAGACATCAAAAGCGGCTCTGGAAAGTCTGATTGCTCAGAATATCAAGAATAATCCTCGGGATGGTCAATTGATGCGCAGTTACTACGATGCTGTGACGGCCATCTTTAACTTCGCGAACGACGTCGTTAATCTCCCAACTCGTACTTGTCTTGTTCAGGACAACACCGGTATTACCTCAAATGCAGTTGAGTTCAGCACTTTGCGTAGAACTGTTTACGATCGTCTTAAAGTTACTGTTCAGAACTGTGGCGAAGCAAGCATGCTGATAGAAAAAATGGTCAAAGAAAATGTTCTCGGTCAGGATCCGAATGACTATTTTAGTAAATTCGCAGGAATGGCTTTAGTTGATCGTGGAATCGAAGTCAACGGCCTAGAGCTGGACTTGAATCCAGAAGCAGCCGCTGACAAATGGAAGCAAATTTACTTCGCAACTTTAAACTCGGACCTCGATCCACGCTTTTCATCGGGTTCGCGCCTTTTGAAGTCGAAGGTCATCGAATTGCTGACAAGCCGCAAACCTACTCTCGACCTGGGCGTAGCAGGCCGAGGCAACTTCCTTGATTATCCGTGGTTTGCTAGCGAGCTATACAACAATGCTTGGAATACAGTTCTGGTCGGCAACAAAGGAATGTACATTGACAACACATTGTTAGGCCAGAAGGTTTACCAGCATTACCAAGATACAGAATCTTTGCTGCCCGCTTATCTCTTTGAATTGTATGAAGCGGGTCTAAATCCAAACTCCCCTTCATTCCGATATGCATTGGAAATGCAGCCAAATAAAGAAGCGAGTCTGTCGGTATTTAATACAGGTCCAGGAGCTGGAGAAAGCGATATCTGGTACACAGTAAATACTGCTAACGAAGTTCTTTATGCCGAAAACAATAGTGTTGCTGGTCAGATGATCAAGCTGTTTGTTTCCATAGGTCAACTTAATGGGTTTATTAAAACTTACTTCGATTTAAAGGAAACCGTCGATCAGGAGATCGTCACGAGAGTACAGCAACAACTAAGCACATCTTTCAAAGAACTGAGCATTAGCCCTTCTACCGAAGATGAGTTGGTAAAGGTTGCTACCGCATATCTGGAAGGTGAAAATGGTCTCGGTGCCAGCCTCCAACCAGCTCAGAAGAAAGCTCTGCGCGCAGCGGTTAAAGAAGCATTGGCCACTGATAGTTCAGGATTGGCGAACATCGATGCCAAGGTTGAAATCTTGAAGCCTTTGCTTGCCGATTTCGCCTATGCAAACCTAAATCTAAGACTCCTTGATTCATCCATGGATTCAAACAACATCTCGTCTCTCTATCGAATACTGAACAGCGTCATGAGCAGCTTCTAATCACTCGATTCAAAATCCAGGCCCGAGCACTCGCTCGGGCTTTTTCTATCAAACCAAAAGCTTCCGAATGATCGAAATGAAAAAGCGCATCTGTAGTTCATTTGAACTATCTGGATCTGTTGCATTTACCAATTGCGATGAAATCCAAGTGAGGGCAGTCATGAAATTGTAGGAATCCCCGAGTGGCAAACTAAAACGTAAGTTGAGCATATTCCCCGTTCTTGCTTCCCAAAATATTATAGTGATCCCAATTTGGTTGAGACCACTCTTAAGCTGCCGTAGAAAGGAATTCTATGACTTATCAAGAGGGTGTTGTGATGTCAGAAAACCAGAGATGGACCGGCAAACGGAAGGCTGAAGCTGTCCTTGACCTCATCAAAGGCAAGGCCACAATGGTGGACTTCTGTAGGGCAAATGACCTGAAGCAGAGCGACGTTGAGAAGTGGATGGACGACTTCGTCAAATCCGGCACCCAGGGTCTGAAGTGCAATGCCAAAGACCGTCTTTCCGAGCAGGAAAAGCAGATATGCGAACTCCAGCAAGTCATCGGTGAGCAAGCCTTACATATCCGAGTGCTAAAAAAAGGTATCGAGATTGCGGAACAGGACAAGAACGAGTCTTAAGGACCTCTCAGGATTTGAAGTCCGAAGGAATCACAGTATCTATCAGGAAGCTGTGTGATTGGCTTGAAGTGCCGCGATCCTCAGTTTACCGCGAGCCAAAGGATAGAGGAACGTATCGCTTGAATGAGGACTTGGTTAGTGAGATCAGGTCCATCATAAATAGCCGGCCATATTGCGGCCTGAGACGTATTCACTGGTATTTGAATCGCGGCAGGGAAAGGCCAATCAATATAAAAGCGGTCCGGCGCATTTTGAAAATTAAAGGTTGGCTCATGATCAAACCCTATGAATCAGCCAAGGTTGGGACAGTTTCTGCCGATAATTAGTATAATAGAAGTGGCGGAAATGAGGATTTACCATGTCCCAGATATCGAAAGACA
>JBGSRE010000171.1:0-1927 GCA_041737755.1 Oligoflexus sp. | reverse complement strand
TTGATCCGTGGTCAGATTGAAATACACAGCCAGGGTTTGATAGATATCCCACACGTAGTAGCCGAATAGTCCGAAGATCAAGCCAGCAAAAACTAAGTTAAGAAGCAAAAACATCAGACCAAGTTTCACCTGGCGATAGGGTTCCACAAACCAGGAGGTAAAGCCCCGACGGCGTCCGGAATGTTTCATGAGCGAGACCTCGGTGATTGGTTCGCTCTATTTTACCACAGAAGATGCGAAGGGTCAGCCGGCAGAGCCAGCAGCCAGTGGAATACTTTGACGCAGCAAGGCTGCAGTGGCAATAGCAGCCGTTGTCGCTCGCAGGATCGAACCTTCAATACGGCAACCCAGGAATCCATGCTCTCGAAGCTGATGGACCTCTGCTTCATCCAGACCCTTCTCACTGCCGATCACGGCCAAGGTAGGCCCTGCAGTAGATTGCTGCCAAGCCGCCAGATTTTGCTCACCATTGGGATCGAGGAAAAGTCGATTGGGAAAGCTTTCCGCCCTTTCCAAAAGCTCGCTAAAGCTAGCAGACCAAGATATATCAGGAGCCCAAGGCCGTTTACATTGCTTCATAGCTGCGGCGGAGATGCGATCCCAGCGCTCGCGCACCTTGTCCTGCAAACGATTTCTATCGATAGAATGCGAAGCATAGACTTCGATGCCATCCATACCCAACTCGATAAGATATGGCAGGAGATCATCGGCGCTTTGGGGTTTCAAAGCTCCAATGGCCAAAGTGATTCGCGAGCTTGCGTTACAAGGCGGGGTGAAGGTTTCAGCGGAGATTGCCGCTGTTCCCTGATGTTTTCCCAGTTCCGTGAGTTTTGCTTGGGCTACCCAACCCTGCCCATCGGCGAGCTCAACTTCGCTGCCCACGGGAAGTCGCAATACCTTGAGCAAGTGATGCCATTCATCCGGAAAGAGTTCCCACTGCTCCGGACCAAGATGTTTGCCAAGAAAGCGAAAGCAATGTGCCATTAGATTTTCCGATAGATTTGACAGGCCCAATCGCTCTGAATCGCTTCGTGTTCCAGAATCAAACCGCAAGGATTGGCCAATGCTTCCATTTCTCGAGCCTCTTCAGCGAGAATTCCCGACAAAACGAGACAACCGCCTTCAGCAGTTTGCCCAGCCAGATCACCAATGATGCGTCGCAAAACATAAAAAATGATATTGGCCATGACAACTTGGAACGGAGCTCCGGTCGATGGCAAGGTTCCTTGTTCCAGTGTCAGGTCCGTGGCATTCACGCGCGAGTTATCACGAGAAGCGATGATGGAATCAGGATCGATATCCGTGGCTGTCACAGACGTATAGCCGAGCTTGTGAGCGGCGATCGCCAGGATGCCCGTACCCGTTCCAACGTCCAGCAAAGAACTAGGCTTCAAACCGCGGTTTTCTAATTCTTCTAAAGCCTGCACGCAAAGCATGGTCGTCGCATGCTGCCCCGTACCAAAAGCCATACCCGGCTCAATACAAACAGGAATCAGATCGGTCGGTAAATTATCGGCCAGCCAGGGAGGATAGACATAAAACCTTGGGGTGCGAATGGGTTTGAAGCTTTCCTTCCAACCTTCCATCCAAGTTTCTGTAAGCATCGCGCTGATATCGCAGCTCACGCGACCAGCAAAGTCGGCTTCCAATTGCTGCTTTAACTCAAGCAAATGATCTTTGTCATATTTATAAACCAAGAGTGGAAGATTATCGCCTCCCAGGTTTTCGTACTGTTCTTGCGCGCTGGCTTCATAGGGCAAATCCAGATAAAGGTCGTCGATAACGCCCTCAACAAAGGCTTCCTCACCAGTGCCCAGCAACCAATTTTTCACATCATCCTTGACTTCATCGATGGCCATATGTGTTTGGGGTAGGAACTTGATTTGTAACTGAAAAGTCTCGGTTGGGTGCATGGCAAAAGCCTCCT
>JBGSRE010000163.1:0-7886 GCA_041737755.1 Oligoflexus sp. | reverse complement strand
TAACCGTATGAACATCCATAGACAAGGCTTGCTTGGCTATGAGAAGGCCAATCACAGATGCTGCATACATACCAACTTTGGACTGCTTCATTCGCTACTCCTTACTCATTTTTACAATCATCTATTGAAAAGTCAGCATCTGTTTGGACAAGAGTTTTCCAATAGGTCGACCACTTACAAAGTGCCTGACCGACTAAAAAATCTCTCCATGGCAAAGCCAATCGCCCGATGCTGCTGTCGGAAATAAGCATAGATCCAATAAAATTGACCCCTGATGGAAGCTCTCGTATGACAAAAGACTCGATTTCATCCCCATTCCTATTGTAGAGCTCTAAAGAGTCATTCCAATATGAAATCCAGAACCAATCCTTATCCTCAAAATAGCCCCCCTGATTCGAGAACGATTTACGCACGATGGTGTCCCCTACTTCACCCCATCGTCCCTTATGTAGGAGGACGGAGCCGTCTTGTGACATCGTAAATATTTCACTCGAGTCTGTTGAAAAACCCGCCTCATAAATAATGTCCTGGTGGGAGTCCAGGGAATAGGGAACTATTGCGATATTGGGCTTCAGAAATCCATCTAATAAATACACATAGCCATGATGAAATCCAACGACAACCTGTCCTCTGCTTGAGTTGTATTTTACTACCTCAGCCCATTCCATATCAGTATCCGAAAATTGATACTGAGCAGTCGGCTTATCATTCCCCAGCGCCCAAACTTCCAATACAGGTTCCTTTATTCCATCAATCTTGGCGACCGTTATGAAACTATTTATTTCCGGAGCGAAATCAATTGGCGCTTTAAAAAACATGTTTTCCATGCTTCTCCCTGGCTGACTAGCCCAAACAGATTCACCTTTTCTCCAATCGACAACCTGCAGAGATCCACCAAAGAACTGCAGGGCGACGAAAGAGCTGCCTATCCAGGTGACCTGTCCGATAGTTTCTGAAAATTTTCGGTCGAAAATTAAGCTAGGGATGCCTTGTTCAATTGCCCATAATTGGACTTGCATTCCATTGTAAAAAATCAAGGCATCTGAATTCTTTGGATGCCAGGAAACGGTGGGACTGGATAATGCCTTGTTAAAAATGTGTTTGCTTGCCACCTTCATGCTTCCTTTGCCTAACTCATTTAAGGTGACTTGGTCTTTTTCTATGACAACACAGCGAAGGCTATCGAAAGAGAAAGACGAGCAGTCGGTCTGAAAAGCCAAAGAAAGAGTGTCATCGATCGGATAGACCTCAATACGATTTTCTTGAGTGCTTACAGCAAAATACTTGCCACCAGGGAGAAGCTCAGCCGTTGCCTTTTGAAGGCGTTCCATATTGATTTTAAAAGCTAGCCAACGACCCTTGACATCACTCTCCCTGACATAAAGCGACTTTCTGAGTTCATTGGGGTCCCGTTCATATATTTTTCCAGACGCCAACCAAGACTGGTCTAACTTAGGAGCATTGCCCACAAAATCGACTACCATTGGAGTTGGGTCTAACGGTAAGTCATCAAACGCTTCGACGCCTTTGTTGCAGTATATTTGTAATTTTCCATTTGGATCAACAAACAACGACCTCACTCTTTGCAAATAGGGCTTTTTATAGTGAGTGTTTTTCTCAAGATCGAGAAAAAAGACTTCGTTTTCACCGGCGTAAGCAATTCGCTTCCCGGTTTGATCCATGGCATAGGCATTGCCTGCTTTGTTTGTTTTTAAAATAAAATTACCCGCGGCTAAGCCTATCGGACTTCCACAGAGCAAATCATTCTTTCCCTTTAGACAAAGAAAAGATCTTTCAGCAGCAAATTGAATTTCTTGAATTTCAAAATCGAGTGTAGCATGGGAAACTTTGCCTTGATCCAGCTCCATGAAATCCACACCATCACCATTGGCCACAGCCAACCAGGAACCATCAAAACTGAGTCCCGCACTAATCTTGTCACGATTTTCAGTTTCAAATGTATTCAGTATGTCGTCTTTAGAATCAATAAAATAGAGATTATTTTCCTGCCCAATCAAGGCCACATTACCACTGATGCCTATAATTTTCTCACTCTCGTCGAGTGATCTTTTCAAGAAAGAATCTCGAATAAGCTCTAACTTTCGCGAATAGAACTCCAATTGTCCACTCGGTCTCCAGATCAAAAATTGCAGATCTTTCTGATCAAAAGCCACCAGGGTCTTCGCTTCAAATTGCTTTTTTACGAGTAAAGTACCGTCGACACGATACAGGCGCAATTCATGGGCCTTTCTGCGATCTTCGATAGTGTGAATGACATACTCATTTTCGGCGGTTCCGCGGATTGATTGCAGAATCCCCTTATCTAAATTGATTTGATTGTAAGGAACATAGGAAAACATCAGGTGCACCAGGGGACCGAGCATTTTTTCACGAATGAGAGTTTGTTCATCCTTACTTTTGAGTTTTTCCAAAGCCAATGAGGCCTTTGTTAATAGCTTATAGGCCAGAAAATTTTGACTTTGTTTCAGTTGCAGTCGAGCTGCCTCTATCCATGCTGTTATCTTACCGATTCTTTCACTATCAAAGACGGCGATTTTAAAAACTTGAGTAGGTGCTCGATTGCCAACAGCATCTTCTGCATAGATACTCAATTGCCAATCGCCTTCCGCGGGAGCAGAAAACTTCCCTCCCGACTCGGTATAGGCACCGCAATCACCCAAAGAAATCGATAGTGCGTCTACCCAACAGCTAAATATTTTTGTTTGACTCAAATCAGCAGAGCGAAACTCAATGAACTCACCTGGCTGAACCCGAATTTTTGCTTCCAGCAGGCTATTTTTATTATTCAAAAGCTCTAATTTTGGCGGCGATCTATCGATCGCTATTGGACACTCCCGCCCAGAATCTTTGAGTCCACTCTGAAAATTGAATAGAGGGATAATTCGCAAAGCCGCTTGATAGTTACCTTCCGGGACTTTATCGAGATCAACCTTGAATCGTCCAGGGTCGGCCGATATCAACTTTAAATTGACCGATGACTTCATATCAAGCGACTTGATATTAAAATCAAAAAAAACCGATCCAGGTTCTAAAAGATCTGGAATAGATACATCAAGGGACAATTGATTGGCAGTGCTATAGAAAGCGCCACTTTGAGGTTTCGGACAATCAAATCTTGGCGTTTCATTCGGTATATTTTGCAAGACAACACGACGAAATCGAACATCGCTGGGCGCCAACACCTTACCAAAAGCTCCTGCTTCAGCGGCGCGAATAACCAACCATTGAAAAGAGCTTGTTTTGGCGGGAACGCCTACGCATCCTCGAGATGAAATGACCAGATTTTCTATCTTGAGATCTTTATCAATCAGTGCAGCATTTATCGAACTAGGTTCTGGCCTTCCATTTTCAGTCGACACCTCAATCCATTCAGCTATATCGCCCAAATTGGCTTCGGCGCCACAGCGCAATTTCAAGTCGTCGATATCCTGGCGAAGTCGTTGACAAGCAGCACTCATAAACTGGAGCAGCAGCAGCCCAATGAACCAAATGAAAGGCTTTAATCCAACGGCAAGAGCTCTTTTACTCATCGACTACTCAGATAAAATTTTTTCTATTAAAATAAAAGGTTAGCATGCATCATAAAGCCGTTCAACTCAGCATTAAGGACCGCCGAATTCAGACCATCAAAAACAACTAATCGACTAAATAAGTATGTTTTTCGGCTGTTTTTTGCGGATTACTCAAGCGTCACTTTTCAACCTCAGAGCTTTTATTTCCGAAACGACTCCAGTACTCAAGCCCCTCAAAAAAAGGCGGCAGTCGAATGAAACTGCGAACCAACTCCTTAGCCACCCGGGCCTCCCTCGCCGTCTTTAGCATTTCGCTTTTGGTGGTGATCGCGCTTTCCACGTTTCAATTGATTTATGACTACAACGATGAAGTCGACAAGGTCACGAGTCAATTCGAGTCCCTGGAAGTCAGCGTTCTCAGCATAGTCAGTCGCAGTCTCTGGACCTACGATCAGGACCAGCTGCGGTCGATTCTCTTGGGCTTGAAGACTCTGCCTTATATTAGCTATGTGGCAATTGCTAGCGATGAGAATGTGATCATGAGTCAAGGTGAAAAACCCAAGATACCGATTTCTAGACGGGTTGAAATCCATTCCCCGGCGGCGCCTTATGAAGTCATTGGTCACTTCGTGATTGAATCGGAAAGACAAACCATTATCGATTACCTATGGCGTCGGGCCAAAACAATTCTCTTCGCCAATTTTCTGCTCATTATGCTTATCAGCGCCATTATTATTCTGATCTTTCAGTACCAGGTGACCAGACCCCTGATAGAACTCTCTGACTATGCCTCCAAAATCCAAGTGAACTCACTCAGCAGCACCATAGACCCCAGGCGTTTGCAGGATGACCACGAGCTTGGCCAGGTCTATCGCGCCATCGATACGATGCAGCGCAATATGCAAAGGGATTTTCAGACCATCCTGGAAGCCGAGGCTGAATTGGAAAAGTATAAGAACAATCTGGAAAAGCTCGTAGAGGAACGTACCGAAAAATTAATTCAAACCACCAAGGATTTGGTCAATTCATCCAGAAAAGCTGGGATGGCTGAGGTGGCCATTGGCATTTTGCATAATGTCGGCAATTCCCTCACCGGCGCCAATGTCAAAGTCCAGAACCTTCATCAAGATTTTCAGCTTGAAACCCCGACCACTCATCTGGAGCAGCTGCTGGAGCTGTTAAAATCAAAGGAGCATGAACTCGGTGAATTTCTTAGCAGCGATGAGCGCGGACGAAAGGTGCTGCCTTACCTGGACGTGATAAGTAAAGAACTCAGTGTTCAGCACGATGCCCACAAGCATATGATAGCCCTTTTACGCAAAGATCTGAGTACTCTTTCCCAACTGATTGCCAAGCAACAGCTTCACGCGAAGTTTACCGGTACAGTAGAAAAGATCATGCTTGCCGAATGTGTGGAAGACGTCCTGGCGATCCAGGGCTTTGAACTCGAAAAATATCTCGTTAAAGTGCAAAAAATCTATCAACCCGGCCTGACTCTTTCCAGCGATCGACACAAAGTCCTACAGATTCTAAGCAACTTAATGAGCAATGCGATCCAGGCCATGCATCAGAATCTAGGGTCAAGGCTGATCCTGATCAAAATCTATCGCGAGAATGACCAAGTTTTGGTTTCTATCACCGACAATGGCATTGGTATTACCGAAGAGCAATTGACCCAAATGTTCCACTATGGCTATACGACTAAGAGATCCGGCCACGGCTTTGGATTGCATAGCTGCTCTATCGATGCCAAGCTTTTGGGAGGAAGCTTAAATTGCACGAGTGAAGGCAAAGACCAAGGTTCGACCTTTATCCTTACCCTGCCCATCGAGCCGTTTCATCGAGTCTTCCAATCGAACGAAGAGATTCTCAGCGAACTGGAAAACCCACAGCATGAGCCGACCAGTGCTTGATCAAAGGATATGACGGCTTTCCAAGCGAATCAGAGTCAACGATTGACTGCTGCCGACGCGTGTTGCTCCTGCTGCGACCAATTCCAAAGCCTTGACTCGATCCTTAATTCCGCCAGAAGCTTTCACCTGCATGGTCGGCAGAATTGAGGCCTTCATCAGCGTCACATGATCAACTGTCGCTCCATAACCGCCAAAACCAGTCGAGGTCTTGACAAACTCGAATCCTGCATCGGCTGCGAGCTGACAAGCTTTGACGATCTCGTCATTGCTCAACTGACAGCTTTCTAAAATTAATTTAAGAACGGCCCCAGGCACGGCTCGCCTGAGCGTGGCAAGCTCCGCGGCAACATAGGAAATATCACCCGATTTAAGCGCTCCGTTGTTGATCACCACATCCAATTCCACAGCACCATCTTCAAAAGCTTTGTGGGCTTCGAAGATTTTCACATCACTGGTATTTGCTCCCAAAGGAAAACCGATAACAGTGCAAACGGCAATAGGACTGCCGCTGAGTCGGGCCTGGGCCAATGGCACAAACCAGGGATTGACACAGACTGCCGCAAAATGAAAAGCCTTGGCTTCTTCGCAGAGTTTTTCAATCTCCGAAGGTTGGGCATCCGCGCGCAGGATAGTATGATCAATGCGCGAAGCCAGACTCGCGTCCCAAGTTCCATGCGGAGCAATCGTTAGATCATCTGAATTCATCGTTAGCTCTCCTATGCACCGATCATCATCACAGCAACACCAGCAACAGCCAAGAGAGTGAGTATGACACTCTTCCGCTGAACCTTCTCGCCCAGCATAAAGTGGGCGATCGGGAGTATCCAAATAGGATATGTCGAACTTAATGCCGTCGTCACCCCCGCCTTCGCATATTTCGCGCCCGTGGACATCAATAGCAAGCCAATAAACGTTCCCATAAAAGCAGCCACCGTGAGTAACATGCCATTCCGTGCGGGTCGAAACACTTGCCGTAAAGGTTGAAGTCCTGATCGGGCAAAAGTGATGAGGGAAAGCCCAAGAATCGCCGGAAAAACTCGCAGTAAGGTGCCGGTAATGACATCCACTCCCTGGAGGGATTGGCGGAGAATGATAACAGTCAGGGCCTGGCACACGGCTGCTCCAATGGCGGCCCAAACTCCACTCCAGGCCGGTCGATCGGCCGGCATCACTGCCCTTCCCCGACTTGCAAGCAGCAGCGCCAGAGCCACGGTTGTCAGGAGCAAACCAAACCATTCCCAGTGGCCTAAAACCTCGCCAAAGGCCAGCCAGGCGATCGCCGCAGCCAAAGGTGGCGCTAGACATTGAATCACCGATGTTCGTTGCACACCGATGGTTTTAATACCGTAAAAAAGCAGAGTATCGCCCAACGCCAAACCCAAAAGACCGGAGAGGGCGAAAGCAGCGATCCGCAGAGGATCTTCTGGCCAATAGAAACCAGCGACCAGTCCGGTGAGGACCAAACATGTCAGCGCCACAAGATTTTTGTAAAGATTCAATCCGGCGGATGAAACTCGTTGGCCAAATCGCGAATACATCGACATGGAACAGGCCCAAATCATGGCAGCTCCCAGTGAAGCGGCCTCCCCTAATAGCTGCATCGGCGCAGAAGGCATGAAAACCCTTTCCATTCATTCTAAAAAATTCAGCCGCGACAGTAGCATCCCATTCCTGGAAAGAACAGCTGCCAGCCTTGGTCATTCTTACAGCAGGGCACATTCTTCATCTTGGGCTTTTAGGTGAAAAGCTTCCGCAAGTCTTTCCTACTTGGAAAAATACGCTGGGATAAGAGCCCGGATGGGTTCAAGAATCAAGACAGGGTAGGTAGAAGCGCGGAAGATGCCGCTCTTAGTAATTGTAGGTACGGAGCTTAGAACTCATTGAGCATAGAGGTTTGTATGTTACGGTTAGCGCAAACTTTTTCTACTCCGCACTCCATGAAACGGGATCGGACGCACTTCAAACATGCGTTTCTGATATTCAGGTTGACTCTTGCTAAATCCCTCATTTTCTTACCTAGAGAAATCTCACCAAAGTTGTTTGCAACCAACCTAAAAAATCTATAGAGGATTCCAGCCTTTGAAAGTCGACCATCAATCGATCGCAGCTTTTCTGCGATCGATCCTTTTTTTAAGGGAATCAGTGAAATCGACCGTTTCGATAGACGCGCAGCCGGACGGCTCGGCGCAAAGGAATAGACTGCTCTTTATACTTGTTGCCAAAGTTTTGACCCAGCGATGGGATCCACAATCGTTCCAGATTAGCTAAGCGAAAGAGGTTCCATAGCAAAGCGGTGTCCTCCGATTACTCACCTTAATAGCGAAGCGAACTGCCTCCTTACTATCAGGATAAGACGAGCAAGACCTCTATGTTTGGCGACTATAAGATGCTCATCGGCGGCCTAAGATTCGGAACCAAGTCGTCCCTTTATCTCTAATTA
>JBGSRE010000143.1:0-10894 GCA_041737755.1 Oligoflexus sp. | reverse complement strand
ATTTATCAGTACTTTCCTCTGGTTTGCCAAGCGCTTCCCCATGCTTCCTGTGGCCGATCCTTTACTGGAAGACGCCATAAGCGGAGGCCACCACTAAAAGTGGGAAGGGCCTTTTGATGCAAAAAAGCCAACCTTTTGGGTTGGCTTTTTTCATTGGAGCAAGGCGAGTTTCAACCTATAAAGGCGCCGTGCATCCAGAAGTAGCAGCAAAGCAAAACAAGGTTATTGAAGAACCACTTCATGAGGTGCCCTCCCTATCTGTCCTACTTAAGACCAAAGACTTGTATGGCTTTCGGCAAGATTCTTTTTAAATTGAGCCAAAAAAATTCTAGGTTTTTTACTCGGAAAAAATTGCCGCGATATTGATGAGATAATCAGAGCAACCCGTCTTCTCCCTGAAAGGAGGAAAGGTCCCATGGCAGGAGCCTTTGAAGTTGCGACTCGTTCGGCAATTCATGAAATTATTGTAGATACGGTGCAGGAATCCAAGTTTGGATATGTCATGACCCATGAAGCATTGCAGCAGATCACGGATCAACTTTTCGATTTATTTGTGACGAGTCGAAATTTGAAATCGGCTGGCGATCGGATGATTGCTCAGGGGGCTTTTCCCGGTATGAATCCGGCCGCGGCCAAGAAACCGAAGTCGCGATTTTAAGCAGCGCTCCTTAGGGACATCATCTCATCAACTAATTTTTCTGCCTGCTGCTCATTCATCTTGAAGCGGGCACAGAAGGCTTTGTAAAGCTTCTCATCCATTTGATTCGGTTCTAGCTGAATCCAGTGGGCCATTTGATTAGCCATTCCAATCAGTTCCGCTAGGGATATAGGCACCTGATCATTGGGAATTGGCATCCGATGATGAAAGGCTATCGCTTCCGTCACATGGTCCGGCAAGCCCCAGAACATTGCCCCAATTTCACCTAGTACCGTATGTTGAAAACCACCATGACGGGCTTCGGCTTCGGTCCAGGTGCCGAGTTTGGATAGATCTTCCAAATCTTGCGCATATTTATCGACCACATCCGGCATACACATGGCGAGCACAATTTTGCCGATATTGCAGACGCTGCCAGCGATATAGATCTCATCTGGCAGCAGAGGAAATTGAAAGCGTTTGCCAAGAAATTCTGCAGCTCTTCCCACCAGGAACGCATGGTCCCAATAGTGATCCGCATTGAAAACTTTGCAGTCTAACTTGAAGCTTTTGAGTGCGGCAACAATCACAATATCCTTGAGAGCATTCATGCCGATAAAGGTGATGGCGTGGGCCAGCGATTCGATCTTTGTGCCTCGAGACGACACGAGGTTATTGGCAACTTTCAGAATCTGTGAGGCAAGCAAGGGATCGCGCTTGGTCAGTGTAGCAAGCTTGACCGCTGAGGTGTTCTCATCCTGGATAAGGGTCTGAATCTCCATCACATAACTAGGAATCCTTGGCAGATCTTTCACCGAAGGAATCTTATTGAATACGGATTGAGCGGCTCCGCTGAGCTGCTTGGTAGGGTTATACCAATCGTATTTGCCTTTGATGATCATGTTGGTCGAATTGCAAGCGCAGTTGAACCAAAGATGTCCCGATTCACACACTCGCCAGCGCGAGGTGCTGTTGAGGAAATCATCCGGTGACATAAACTTTCGTCCACAGGTATTACATGTCTTCAATGCGGTCGCATTCATGGGGGACCTCTATCTTCGAAATTCGGAACGACCTATTGGATTTTCTCGGTAACTTGATGGGATAATTGAGTCAGGCTGACTTGTTTTTTTGGCATTAATGACATAACTAAATGAATTTATTGGGATATATTAAGTTTCGCAGAGCCGAATTTTAGTAAGTTCTGGCGGCCCCATGCGACAGCCATGGACCTGGACCAATGGGCGATGTATAGCTAGAAACGGAAAGAAACAAAGGATCCTCATGAGTCTCGTACTGGATAAAATGCCCTTACAGGAACCAACTCCCGCCAGTTGGTTACAGGCTGTTCTCAATGACTTTCCCAGCTTTATGCAGGATCATGCCGCCTGTGAACGCAAGGCGTCTGCTATGGCCATTTCGATGGTCACGAAATTCCCTGACCATGAAGCGCTTGTGGAGCCCATGATTTGTTTGGCCAAGGAAGAGCTTGCGCATTTTCATGAAGTTTATCGCCTCATGCATAAAATGGACATTCCCTTAAAGACGGATGAAAAGGACCCCTATGTCAGCGCCCTCCTTAAGCCAGTAAGGCATAGCCGACAGGAGTATTTTTTAGATCGTTTGCTCGTTGCATCGGTGATCGAAGCTCGCGGCTGCGAGCGATTTTCTATCGTCGCGGCTGCTTTGAAAGATGCCGAGCTCGGACCCTTTTATCAGCGTTTGGCTCGGGAAGAAGCTGGGCACTATATGATTTTTCTCAGACTGGCTCGTCATTATTTTTCTGAATCCACGGTTCAGGATCGATTGCTTTATTTGCTTGATGCTGAGGCAACAGCGATGCTTGCTGTTCCCCCGCGCGCTGCTGTCCATTAACCAGGAGAATGTGCATCATGGGTTTCCGTGAACTCTTTCAAAATCATCTGCTGACTTTGCAGAATGAAACCACCAATACCCTTTCTGAATTGCAGCTCGACGGCTTGGTGCTCAGCGCGGGAGAACCAAGCTGGTATTTTGAAGACGATCAGAGTCCTCCCTTTCGTCGCAATCACCACTTTCGTCACTGGTGTCCCATGGAAGGTTCACAGCACTTGCTGGTCTACATTCCCGGCCAAAAACCTTTGCTGCGTTTGTATCAGCCTGCTGACTTCTGGCATGAAGTGAAAGCCTTCGAGCCGGACTTTTGGGGCGATGCATTTCAAGTAGAAATTTACGGTGATGAAGAGTCCCTTTGGAACCAGCTGTCCCAGGGTAAAAAGCTCGGCTATCATGGGGCCGAACTGGAAAAAGCTCGCAAAGCCGGATTGCTTACCGAAGTTCCTGGCCTCGTGGCTCGACTCAATTGGCAGAGACTGGTCAAATCACCCTATGAAATTCAGTGTTTAGTCGACGCCACACGCAAAGGTGCGGCTGGACACATAGCGGCAGAAAGAAGCTTTCGCCAAGGCGGCAGCGAACTCGATATTCACTTAGCTTTCATGCAAGCAGCTCGCAGCCAGGAGCAGGACTTGCCCTATGAGAATATTATTGCGCTCAATGAAAAAGCGGCATTTCTGCATTATGGAGCTAAGCGTGATGAGGTTCACAACGGCAAGGTCCTCTTGATCGATGCCGGAGCCACTTCACGTGGTTATGGGTCTGACATTACCCGCACCTATGCAACGGAAGATGCCCCGGAAGAATTCCGAGCTTTGCTCGACGAGATGGGACATTTGCAGGCGGCAATTGTGGCCGCTATTAAACCGCATATTATGATGGGCGACCTGCATTTCCTTACCCATCAAAAAATAGCCGAACTCCTCATAAACCATAAAATTTTAATCGATTGCAATGGAGAAGAAGCCATTGATTTGGGCTTCACCCAGGCCTTTTTTCCGCATGGATTGGGGCATATGCTGGGCGTCTTCGTTCACGATGTCGCTGGTAAGCAAATAAATCGAAACGGTACGATGGGTACACCCGATCCTCGCTTTCCAAAATTGCGAACGATTCGTCCCTTGCAACCAGGCACTGTCGTAACGATTGAACCGGGATTATATTTTATTAAAATGCTTTTAGATCCCATTCGTCAAGGATCTCATAGTCGCAATCTCAATTGGGCTTTGATCGATCGTTTGACGCCATGCGGCGGCATCCGCATTGAAGACAATGTGCACATTCATGAACAGGGTGTCAGAAATCTTACGCGAGAATTTCTGTCCTGATTGCTTTAAAAGGGCTTTTGAACGGATATCCCCACCGAAGCGGGTGCACCAAGAGTGGGTTGAAAGAAAATGCCCACTTGGCTTTCGCTCATGCGGGGATCAGGCTTCTCGAATGCCCTCTCTTCTGGAAGTTCCTGCACCAAACGAGTGTCGCCAAGGCTTGGATGAGCTTCTCCTGCTTCGGTGGCTACTCTTCTTTTCTTTTGAGTCGGGCCCATGAACTTAAATGAGCTGAGCGGATCAAAGATCGCTTCGACTACCCCAGCAGAATAGAGCGCAAAAAATCCCAGCATCGCAAACTTTGCTTCCTGCTGCGATTTCAACACAAAAGCTTCATTGTTATCTAGAAACGAAAGAATCGAAGGATCATTGCGAGCCTTAGCCAGATCAATGTCCCGCATTACGGCTGCGCTATCGGCATTAGCATTCTGGATCTGCTGCAAGCGATCAAAGTATATCAAGAGAAAGCCAGCTTGGGCTGTGGCGAGGGTGGTGCCTAGAATTTTTTTATCCTGTTCGAACTGCCCCACACCAAAGGGAAGCAAATAGCTGTAGGAAAAGTTCTTCCCCTTCTTTCTTTCGGTACCGATGCTTTCTGCCTTCGTGCCTGCGCGGGAGCGACTGCGATCGCTGCGAGCCATATCTTTCTTGGCCATGGCTATGGAAGTAGCTGAGGCTTTTGTAGGTGCTTTGGTTTGAGCACTACCCAGGCATGGGACCATAGCGATAGCAAGAAACCATAAAGCAGCCAAGAGCTGCCCGTAAATAATCTTCATAGAAATCCTCCTCAACTGAGTCTCTTGATTCAGCATCGGGCCTTCGGTTCATCCCTTAAGAACCAGTGGGAAAATTAGCTGGAAAATACTGGATGAGGCTAGGCGAAAAAGCCTGTTTGGCTATCGACCAAGCTGATTAAGGTCCTAAAATTATACAAAGAGTCAGGAATTTTTAAAGCTTTTCCATTCCGCTCCGACAACCCCTCTTGGCAGCAAGAAAAAGCGAGGCATGGGCGATGAAAAAAGACCGATTAGCACTCCCTATCAGTTATTTCCTTGCCGTAATAATTCTCACAGGCTGTGGTTCTTCCATTCAAGCTGGCAAGTCAGGAGTCAAACAGAGAACAACGGAATCACCTCGACAGGTAGTTCGACTGGAATATGCGTCTTCGCTAGAACCCTATGTGGATGACAAAGGCAGTCTGGTAATTCCGGGACAGAGACTGGAAAAATGGTCGGGAAGAACGTTCGTTGGCAGCAGCAGCTATGATCTCGTGCCAATCGATTGAGGGGGATCTTCTGCTTTGAACTCGTCATTCCCATTGCTGATGATATTAGTCTTCATCGTCTCCTGTGGACGGAATGGTGAGGATTTGCCAGCTCCCACACCTTTGCAAGAGATGTTTCAAAAAGGTCGCCTTCATCGGTTCTTCCAAGCCCAGACCGCCGACTCCTTCAATCTGGTCCATCGTGAAGAGATTGTGCAATGGCAGCAGCTGGGTGACAGTCCCTATGCATCCTGGATTCAATTTGATACTCGCCTTATGCCAGATTTGGAACGATCGCAGCTCATGAATATCCTGCCATGGGTGGTGCAAAACTATGGAGCTATGCTCGCTGATTTGAAGCTTGAGGAGTGGCTGCCTTCGGAACGTGCCTGGCGAAGAGATGAGTCTCGTTTGTTTTTGAATTACTCAAGGCGGGTGCTTGATCGGTCGGTACGAGATAATGTCCTGCAGCTGATTGTGATGGAGGTTGAACCAGGAATCTTCCGCTTGGGCGAGATCCAGAGCAATATCACCGGTCCTGCTCCCCTTTTGAGCGAGAAAAAAGCACCAGCAGACGCGGAGTGGCTAGCCGACCTTACGGGTCGATCGGATCTGGAGGTGCAAGAGACGACCGAAGAGTGGATTCCGTTTTTGGAAGCTCAGACCTTTCATTGGGAAAGGGCCACGGTATTTGAATGGTTAATGGAAGGACAATTCTTTCGGGCAACACTGCTTATGGAGCAGGGTCGCTGGTTGGATGCCTATCCTCTGGCGGTGCATGCCAAACCTATTTTGACCAAAGCCTTGAAGCGATCGTATGCGGACGAAGGTCCTCGCGAGTATCCGCTATCGTTTAGCGCTACAACTGGAGCCTCTGGGAATTATATCTTAGGCGCGGAAGCCTGGCTTCCCAATGGATTTTCACCTCTCACCGTGAGTCTAAACGGGCCGAGAGCTACCGTCATTGATAATCAATCCCCTAAGCAACTGAGCTATGAAAACTTGCAGGAGCAGGAGAGCAGTTTCCTGCTCCCCGATGATCCCACAAGGCTGGCTGCCGTCAATGCATTCGTTGCGGTCCAGCGCATCAATCGCTTTGCTCGACAGTTTCTGAGCCATGAGGATACGCCGTTCCTGAATCAATCGCTGTTAGTCAACGTGAACCTTGCTGATCAATCCTGTAACGCTTTCTATTCACCGAAACAGAAGGGTCTCCTGCTTTATCGCGAAGGCGGCGGTTGCGCAAACATGGCTCTGCTGAATGATGTGATTTATCATGAGTGGGGTCATGCTTTGGATGATCATGTCGGCCGGACTCCCGGCATCACTGATCCAGCGTTTTCTGAGGGTATGGCCGATGTTACGGCGGCCTACTTCAATAGTGACCCTTCCATCGCACCGTTTTTTTACTTTGATAATGCCGAACCTATCCGGCGCCTGACCAACGATAGGCAGTACCCGCGTGATGTCGGACAAATGCACTTTGAAGGTGGAATTATTTCCTCCACTTTTTGGGAGTTGCGAACGGTTCTTATCGATCGCTATGGAGTTCATCGTGGCGCCCATCTTGCGGGCCGATTATTCTTTCGGCATCTTTTAGCGGTTGATAGCTACTTGGAAAGCTACGCTGCGGTCCTGCGGGTGGATGATGATGACAATAATCCTGCCACTCCTAGTCCCAACCACTGTTTGATCAATGGCGTCTTTGCCCGGCATGGATTGGCCGTCGCCGAATACTGTGAGGATCAGCCTCTGGCTCTGACTGGGACTACGGCTGAGTTAACTCTGGCCCTGCTGGATGCTGGTCCTGAAGAAAACGCTGTGCATGTCGTCGCGTCTGCGGTCGAAGCGGATGGACTTGTGCTCTGTATGAAGGCGCGTGCTGTGTGTTTACAGAATCAAACGCTCTGGGTTCCTTTGCAAAAGATCAGCAGTGAAACACCTCGAAGCTTCTTTATGAGTTCATCCCCTTTGCTTCTGCCTCCCCTTTCGATCGTGACGCTTATCCGAATCGATATGGCGGGTCAAATCCGCGACAGTCGCGAACTAAAAATCTTCGCCAAATGATCTCACTTCTGGCTATCTGTAATTTCGTATGGTAAAAACCCATGACTGGTATTTTATACGATTTGATATAAAGTACGGGAGCGCTGAAGAATTTGTTGGAAGGGAGTCATGAGATTATGACAGAACTAGCTCAGGAATCTGGAAAGAAAAGCAAAGCCGCTGCAGTTGTTCAAGACGAGACTATGGATGCCTCGGATACCCGTGCTGGAGCGCAGGCCGCTGCCGGGAAAAAGATTCGCCTGACTCTGATTGAAGATGACGCAAGTCCCCTCAGTCAATTCCAGACAGCGCTTAAGGACCGCGGAGTCAAGGGTATTGAACTCAGTGACATCGTCGCTGAAGCGCTAGCCACTGTGCCCAAAGAGTGGTGGGATAATAAATTGGAAGAGTTGACTCCATTTGAATTTAAGCTCCATGCGGCCCTAGAAAACCCAGAGTTGCGCGCCAAGCTGATGTCGTTGCTTGATGGCAAGAAAGCTTAATCTTGTTTTTGGGTGGCCAAGCATTGCCGATCGGACCGCCTTGGCTGGTTCTCCTAGGACTGGCTATCGGTGTATTGAGCGGACTCTTGGGAGTAGGTGGGGGCGTGCTGATGACCCCTGCCCTCCATATTCTCGGCATGTCCATGCCTATGGCCGTGGCGACGACTCTCACGCAGATGGTCGGTGCTTCTCTTTCAGGCTCGATCAAACACTTCCGTAATAAAAATGTCTCGCTGCCTTTGGCACTGGTCTTCGGTGTTCCAGGGATGCTCGGCATGCACTCGGGTCGTTTGATTATGTCTGCTTGGTCTCTGGAACCTCATGCCGACGATAGTCTGAGCTGGCTTTATATGGTGCTCATGGCCTATCTAGGCTTTTCGATGCTGCTCAAGCTGCTGCGTAAAGACCAGCCCAGTAAAAGCGTTCCATTGAGGGCTTGGTGGACACGAGGGCCACAATGGAGACTGAAAAGTCATCCCCAGCCCATTCCGCTCTTGGCCTCGGCCTTGGTTGGTTATCTGGTGGGGGTCCTCTCCGGGCTTACCGGCCTTGGCGGTGGCTTTTTCTATATTCCGGCCTTTGTTTTCTTGGGTGCTTGCACCATCAAGGAAGCTGTTGGTACCAGCCTTGCGACGGTTTTTTTGTCGAGCCTTTATGGGGCCATTGCCTATGGAGTGACGGGTTTTTCCAATATTCCTACCGCCCTTCTGCTGATGGCCGGAGCGATAGTGGGTGCGCAATTGGGAGCTTCGTTAGCCCATCGTTCCAAAAGCGATAGTTTGCAGCTGCTGTTTGTCATTTTGATTTTCGCCGCACTCTGTTCCATGCTTTTCAAGCAATTTGATTGGAACACCGCAGCTCACATTCTGCTGTTTGGAAGCGGGATTCTTTTGGTGAGCCTTGCTGTTTTTAGGGTCCTTTGGCCCAAGTCTTCGGCCTCTTCCTAGCCTCATCTCAGAGGCCAGTAGAGACTGCAATTGCTGCCTATCCATCAGAATTTGTCTGCATGTTAGACTAAAAGCAAAGATGGATTCATAGCCCCTCTTATCAGGAGGGCGCTGTCAAGAGGTAGGCATGCTGGAGAACCTTGAATCGCCGTGGAAGTACATAGTCGCGGCTCTTATTTTTCCGGTCTTTTTTCAAGTCGACCTTTTCCAATTTGTTTGGGGTGCTCAGGATCCCACCGCAGTGGCACTTGCCAAACGCATTCTTTTGCTTTGGCCTGCCTGTGCGGTAATCTTTTGTTCCTGGATTTCTGTCGCCAATATCCTCTCCATAGTCATTCGGCAGAATCGGCAGGAATTCATTTCCGCCTTTTTCCTGACTTGGTGGGATCTGGGTCGATCTATTTTTTATTTCTGGGGTGGGATTGTTCGCTTCATTTTGAACTTAGGCGGTTGGGTGTATGGCTTTGTCCGACTTGTCGTCTTGGGTGTACTCCTGATGGCCAAGGATATTTTGCTCTTCCCTATGCGTGCCTTTGGTGAAGTATCGAATACCAGCTTTCGTCCTGGAATTCCCTGGCCAGCGATGCTGATGATGATGATCTGGACTTTTGTGGAAGCTGCCGTTTTCACTTTCGTGATGAATCCCCTGGTCATGGATGTTATGGACAGTTTTTCTGAAAGTGAATTCCAAGGCGGCATCTGGCTGAAAGCCGTGCTGTTCGTCGTATTTACCTTCTTTGTTTTGGGTTCCTATGCGGTGATTCATACCCTGGGTGAAGCGATCAAAGAGAAAAAATGGGGCTTAGTCGTCGCTTACGGGTTAATTGAATTGATCGTTGCCGCAGTGGAAACAGTACTTTTCTATAGGGAGTTTGTCGATGCCCTGGTGCCTTGGTTTGCTCAGTATGCTGGCGATAAATTTGAATTGGGTATCTTCGGAACCTTGAGTATTGCCTTCTTCGCTTGGTTTGGTATTCGCTGCATGACCTGGTTCCTCTTTGGTGCATCGGCTATTCCTATGCTGCTGGCGATGATTCAAAGAACTGGGATTGATATGAAAGATGGCGGTCGCAATGCAAGTCCAGCCAATAGTAAAAACTCTAATCCCATGATGGTTTATGTGCATAATGCTTTAAGTGAATTCCGTGATGAAATGGACTGGGTGCAGGCCAAGGGCGATGCTATTCTGAGTTCCTTCTTGATCCCTCCCTTACAGATCCTGGCCAGTTGTATCAATTTTTGCACGCTGCTCATTGGTGGCAATCATCTCTTCAATCTGCCTTTCCGAAGTTACAAGGATATCTTGGATACCAGGGATCTGATTGAAAAAGCCCGTAAATCCGTGCGAAAGGATTGAAGCATGAGTTTTTCCAAAGGCGTCTTGATCCGTCTCATTATGCTTTTATTTCTGTTTGTAGCGATGCCAGCAGTTGCTGACGATAAAGAAGAAGCTGACGAAAAGGAAGATTCTAAAGGCAACCTCGTGCTGTTTATCGGTATGGATATTAGCGGTTCTTTTAAAAATCGGCAGTATTTTGATGATTCCATAAAATTTGCTGCCCATTATCTCTACGCGCATCTGCGTGGCATTGGTGGCCTCAAGGTACCTAAGGCTTTGTTTGTAGGTTCGATTGGTGGCGCTAGCGTCAATGAAGCCAAAACATTTTTTCCGATTCAAACCTTTCAGTATAAGAGTATCGAAGACATTGAAAAGGAACTGCGAAAAATTTTTCCGACCAAAACGACAAATAAATTCACTGATTTCAATGCCTATTTTGATCAAGTGGCGACTTTTATGCGCAATCGCAAATTGGTGATGAAACCAACAGATATTGTGCTTTTTTCAGACGGTATTCCCGATGCGCCGACGCCAAATGGTACAACTAATTACAAAATGTTGGATCTGAAGCCCTTGGAAAATCTTTCCCGAAAAATTACTGTTCGTGTCCTCTATACATCCGCAGTCACAGGCGCTGCATGGCAGAGTGAAGTCCCTCGAAAGCGAGTCCGGGTGTGGACTCAGGATGACCAGGTCATGGCCCAGTGGAAATCGCCGGATATTTTCCTTAAGGATGTGCCTTTCGAGAAACAGGACCGATTCTTCAAATGGATTCAGGAGAATGTTGATTTTCCTATCCGGGTGAAGAAAGTAAACTAAGTCGTATGTCCAAGTCATCCCCAGCGCGTAGCGCGTCCGGGATATAGTCATCCCCAGCGCGTAGCGCGTCCGGGATATAGTCATCCCCAGCGCGTAGCGCGTCCGGGATATAGTCATCCCCAGCGCGTAGCGCGTC
>JBGSRE010000141.1:0-3984 GCA_041737755.1 Oligoflexus sp. | reverse complement strand
CTTATGCTCGACACCGGCGGACATAATTCCCAGTTCACGGGGTCCTATACTGCTCAGGCTGTTCCTCTCGCCGCTTTTCTGCCGATTGACATTGGCCAGACAATCGAGGACTTTGCTCGCTCCCACCTCAGTATCGATTTTCTGATAGAAACAGCTGAAGGCATTCGCAGTGCTGGAAAAAAGTCGATCCAGTTCATCGATGTTATTGAAATTCTGATGGCAGCCTATGCATTTGCCATTATCGGGATGACTTTCGCCTTCGATATAGCCGATCCGAGCCGCCACTAAACGTGTCTCATCATCGGTCAAATTCTTTATTGGAAAAGGGTTCGATAGCTCATCGGGAATAGGCGCTTCTTCTTCGGCAAGATTTTCAGCAAGCTTTTGTTCCTGCAATTGACTCGGTGAATTTACCGGCTGGCAAGCCGTGAGCAGAACCAGCGCCACACCCCATGCAATGCTTTGGAAATTTTGCTTCACGGATGTCAATCCTCCTCAATAAAATTTTCTGGAAGGTTTTGATGCCAAACCAGATTGCTGCTGATGATTTGAAATAGATTTTGTCCACCAAAACCCGCTGACCAGATGAATTCGGTCGGAAAACTATGCCGAATTTGGTCACTGCCATGGGCAGGATAGAGAGCAGCATCATGCAGAATGGAATCCTGCCGGGCATCGGTGCCGGCAAATTGGTGGCAGCCGATGCAATTCGTCCTTTGGTTATCAACTCCTGCTTCCAGATAGGGATTGCTACACCAACTGGCATTGGCATTGCCGGCTTGAGCGGCGCGAAAAGCTGCCACCAGATCGGGATAGGACTTCGCCAATGCATCCAGATCCTGGGCATCATCTTTAAAACTCGTGACAGCACAGATTTTATAATGTCCAAAGGCCGGTCCCATCGCCCGAACAAAATCGGGCCGATCGGCTCCAAAATCGAGATCTTTATCCGCGGACCACCAGGCAGTGATCCACAGCCAATCCTCACGATCGCGCGTCATGATATGAAAGCCGGGCAATAGCAATCGCTCCTGCCCCACCCGAGCCGCTAAAATATTCTCAGGCACTGGCGTCGGCACGGCCAATTGTTCCCAACTGCTGTTCGGTATCTGCATCATAGCTGATAGGGCCGAGGCGCTGCTGTTGAAACTTTTGAAAGTAGATTTGGCATTGAACCAGGCTGCTTTCACGATAGCAGCGCTGGCTGCTAATGGTTTTTTCAAACAGGAAGGATCATCACCTAGGGCTGCCGGCCGCTGCTGGCCCTGGAAACACAGGCCCAGTTCTGTATAGTCCTTTAGCAGCTGTTTGATTAAACCAGGACTATAGTAAACTCGGCTCGTCCCACCTAAACCCGCCCAATCTTCCATACTTGGATTAGGATGCTGCTTGAGCCAAAGCTGAAATCTGTTTTGCAAAGGATCCGGCATTCCATCCAATTCTTGAGCCAAAAAAACTTCCGCTCGAGCGTACTGCTCTTCTGAAAGAGGCACCCCTTGGAGAATCTGCTGTTTGGAACTTTGCTTGAGAGCGGATCGAAAAAGTCTCTGCAGGTCTTCTGCTGTATACCAAGTCAGAAATCTCGGCAGCTGTCCGGAAATTTTTTGGCCGTTTTTCAGTGTTGACTGAAACTCCACCGTCCCAGCAACCAGGGCAAACACTTGCCAAGCAAGATCTCTGCTTGCCAAAAGAGACCGATGCAAGCCTTCAGAATCAGGTCCCTGCAGGGCCTGCGGCTGATAGGGGTGCGGAACATTCATCGCCCGCCTGCCTAGGGCATCACTTTCGACGGCTGAGATCGATGGACTGGGATTTTTGCAGCTCAAAATAGGACTCAAAAGCAGCCAAATCAAGCCGCTA
This sequence comes from Oligoflexus sp., assembly GCA_041737755.1. Taxonomy (GTDB): domain Bacteria; phylum Bdellovibrionota_B; class Oligoflexia; order Oligoflexales; family Oligoflexaceae; genus Oligoflexus. The sequence continues at coordinate 2,124 of JBGSRE010000141.1, read as the reverse complement.
GAGAGATTTTTCTTTAACAACACAAAGTCCCCAAATATAGGATGTCTCTGCTGCCACGTTCTTTCCAGTAGCATGATCATAACAAGGACCAAAAGAATCCGTGATCTTATTTGCATAGTTTAGGATTAATTTTCGAAGGCGGGAAGATAAAGAAGCGGCAGGGCTTCAATTTAAAAAAGCTGGATTAAGAACAGAGGAAAGGATCAAGCCTCCTTGAGAGAAAGGAGGCCCCTTGCATTCCTTCACCCGACCTTCACCTGAGCGACGTCGTTCTTGATATCACTCTTGCCAGAGTTGATGCTGCTGGAATGCCAACGTGAGCGTCACCATCCAGAAAAGCCTCAAACATGGGCATTTTCGGATAGGCACGAGCTGGCTCGAGGTAACTCTATAATAAACCTAGTGTTGGGACTGGTACGATCGTACCAGAGTTTGCCACCGTGACTTTCGATAATTCCGATTGAAATACTGAGGCCTAGGCCAGTTCCACGGCCGACTTCCTTGGTGGTAAAAAAAGGTTGCATGATTTTATCTAACAAATGGGCCGCGATGCCGAGTCCACTATCGGTGATCGCAATGCGTATGAACTCGGAGTTTTTGCTAATTTCTATACGCACCCAGGCTTTGATACTTGTTTCTACTGCATCAAAAGCGTTACTGAGAAGATTTAGAAAGACCTGAGAAAGCTGAGCCGCTCTGCCCAAAATCAGGTTTTGCTCGGTGGGATCAAACTCAGTAAGTAGTTCAACATTATGAAAAGTAAAACGCTCTCGGCAAAGTTCCAAAGTATCGCCGATCACTTGAGTCAAGCACACGATTTCAGAGGGATCTGCATCAGCATTGCGGGAGATAAGCCTAAGACCTCGGATTATCTTGACGATCCGCTCCACAGTACTTTCGATTTTTTCAATTTCATAACGCAAGCGAGTTTGATCAATCGATTCAGAATCTACATGTCGCTTCATAAGCATTGCATATCCAGCAATGATAGCCAGAGGATTATTAATTTCATGTGCAATACCAGCCGCCATTTCTCCCAAAGCAGACATCTTCGCCGCCACGACCAATTTTTCACGCTGGGCTAGCATTAGTTTTTCAGACTCTTTGCGTTCAGTGATGTCATGCACGTTCCCAACGATAAATTCACAGGTCCCGCGGGAACTCAGTACGGGACAAATCCTCACAACACCAGTTTTTTCTCCAGCCGGATATCGAGTCACTTCTTCCCAGGTTGCTGGCTTGAGAGTTCTCAACAACTCTGCGTAGTGCGGCATGACAAGCTCATGTGACTCGATGGGAATTATCTCTGTGAGACACTTGCCAATGATTTTTTCCTTGTTGAGACCAGTGGCTGTCAAAAAGCTTGGATTGACTTCCACAAAACGAAAGCACGTGGGTGACTCGACGCTCAAAAGAAAAAGGATATCTCCGGTATTATCAAAGAGCTTTTTCATCTTCTCCTGAACAGTTCGCAGATGCTCTTCAGCGCGCCGGCTCTCACTTACGTCTCTCGTGAGCCCAAACATGCGAATCGGCTTCCCCGCATCATCATAAACTGTGCGGGCCGTTTCGACAAAAATTCGTCGTTCTCCATCAGCACACAGCACCTCAAGTTCAATGGCGTACTCACCTGATCCTTGAAGCGATTCGTCGATTTTTCTGAGGATCATAGTCTTTTGCTCGGCCGTGAAGTGGGTCCAATAGAGCGGACCAGTTATCTTCGTCGCAGGATCCCTGCCGTAGAGTCGATAAAGATTTTTACTCCAAAAAAATTTGCGGGTGGCAACATCGAATTCCCAACTGCCTGACTGAGCCAATATTTGGGCTTCTTCAAGGTTTTGCTGCAACTTGAGTTCACGTAAGTCGGCCTGTTTCTGCTGCTCATGGCTTCGAAAAATATGTTTCGACGGTAAGATTCGAAGCCAGCGATTCGACCGCAAGATAAGGAGAAATGTGCCATAAGAACTGACTGCAGCCATGGCCAGCAACAGAAGGGAGGTTTCCGCATAGAGCCTCAGATTTAGCTCTCGCAATCGCGAGAGCACTCCCCATGCGAAAAAGCTAAAAAGACTCACAAGCAGGATGAGCAGCAACGGCCTGAATCCATGTTGCAATTTGAATCGA
>JBGSRE010000242.1:0-5818 GCA_041737755.1 Oligoflexus sp. | reverse complement strand
GTGGTCGGCGTTGGCCACAGGCGGGTGCAATGTACTTTTTCAAGCCAAGAATCCAGTGGACCTTGAGCATAATAGTATCTGGCTCAAACGAGTGTCCATAAGTGTCGCACAGCAGGGGCGATCTCCCTTCGTAAATTGCCTTTTGACATCACTACACTTGATTGATGCAACGTAACCGCTAATCCGTGGTCCCTGCGAGCGGACAGGATCAGATCTTTTAAGTTTGTCTGGGCGGCTTTCTTCTTCAGATTGCCTGAGTCTATACTCACACCCGCTGCATTTTTTATGAGCCTCTCCTCGGCAATTGGTGGCCTCGCTAACTGACTGAGGCCTCGCCGATGCTCACGATGGATTTAGACCCGCGGCGGAGGGCCTATTGCCTTGAATAGGGCAAGATGGGTACTACGAAGGCTTGATCCTGCAAGGGATGGAACTACTCGTTATCCCAGCGGCTTGATTTGCAGATTTTTCAGCTTTTGAAACTTAAAGAAGGATACGTGAGTCGACATACCTTTGCGTCATCGCCTGCAACATGTCAAAGCTATCGACAAGCTAAAGAGTTGATATATCAGTTGGGCTGATAATTTCGAAAGCTAACAGGAAAAATTCCGCAATTGACGTGGGTACTTGGTAAGCATCCTCGCTCTTGGACTGCTGTTTGCAAAGACATGATCACAACTTCACCCAATATATTTCGAATTACAAGTTAAGGAGACGCCAATCATGAACTTCGGTAATTTTGTGTTGTTTGCTGTCGCCGCATCTGCGCTCGCAGGAACATCCTGTAAAAGCAAAACCAATACCAATACGTCCATGGTTGCAAGTGCTCCTGCTGTAAAACCGATGCACGACATATTTCTCATGGATTCTGAAAAGAATATCCGTGCCGCCAATTTTAAAGGTCACGCCGTTCTTCATCTCGAGGACTTCGCTGCGAATTCGCAAGTCGCCGCTCAAATCATTGCGGCCTACAAATTCAAGGGAACTCCTTTTCCTGTTGTACGACGAAATGGAATAATTGCCATACTTCTTCCTGACAATCTTTACTCTGAGTATTTTGCCAGCCTCGCAACACGCCTCACCGATAGCTGTAGCTCCGAGTGTGGAGCCTCCGCCATAGCTGGAGCAATGACCGGAGCATTAGGCGGCGCGGCAGCTGGCTCGCAGGTGGGGGCCGCAGCAGGTCCTCAGGGTGCTGCGGGTGGGGCCGTCATCGGTGGCTTCATAGGCGGCATAGCCGGTGGTATGGGTGGCTGGGAAGCGTGCCGCATAGCAAGCAAGTGCGATGCGGTTGAGCCGCCTGCCAAAGATGATAGATAAGTGATTGGGAGTCAGCAATGTTTTCAGTGTTTGGTTTGATCCTGGCTTTGTCTTTTGGTGCCCCGTATCTTATTGCCGTTGGCTTTTTGTTGGATGCTGCCACGCGCTTCCATTACCTGAAACAGGCCTGGGAAGGACTACGAGGTTTCTGGAAAAAGAAGGGGTCATGAGAACCATATAGTAAAAGGGCAAAGGTCATAACTGTGACCAAGGCTTCGATTCTTCGCGGACATTTTTTAGAAAGAGTGAAGAGTTGATAAAATGTGAATCTTTAAGAAATCGAAAACCACGTTGCACATTTTGTTGAGCGCTCTAAGTTGAAATGATTTCTGGAGGCAAAATCTTCGTTAAAATCCAAGCCGTAAGTTCCAAGCAGCAGCTTCTTGCCTGCATCCACAAGAACCGATATTGCGTCAGTCTCCTCTCATGGATAGGGAGTCGCAGCTCAAGCCCTGCCCCGCACTATATGTCCGACTAAAGCTATAAGATCTCGGTAGCGTAGTCGAAAGATTGTCCGGCATGCTCGCCATCTTATGCAGGCAGCAAGTTTTCCGCCTCCCTATGAGGCACGTCGACCGACAGAATCCCCTATAGTCTTCGCTACCGATTAGCTTGGGATGGCGATCTCTTGGCGGTCATCCTTTATAAACTTAAAGAAGCTTGGCATGATGGCACCATTGGCATTCGATTATGCCCATCAGAGCTGATCGAAGTTCTTAAATCAGGCATCCGCCGTTCCACGGCTAGGCAGGGGCACGGGCATTCACTTCGTTCAGGCACGTTAAAAGAGCTGCGGTGGCCGACGCCGTAGGCGAGGCTTAAAATTGACATTTTTCTGTCTAAAAAACTTCTGACTCGAGTTATAGTGAGCAGCTGCATCAGAACCATCAAAGGGCTAGGGTAGGAAAATGAGCTGTTTTAGATCCATTCTGGTCAAGATTATTTCCATTTCTACCAGCTTCATCAGGTACATTCTCGATTCAAAAAAAGCTGAATCTAAGTTTAAGAAACAAGCTCATTGGGCACAAGAGGGAAAAGTCGATGATATTATCGACTTTTTGGATTCAGTAATAGAGAGTATCCCGAAAATTATCTATATTAAAGATGCCAAGGACCTTAAGTTTGTTCACATCAACAAAGCGGCTGAAGAGACTCTCGGCCTGACAAATGCAGACCTATTTGGCAAGAGCGATTTAGACTTTTTTCCAGCTGAGCAAGCCCAGCGTTTCATGGAAACGGATCGACTCATCCTAAAGGGCGGGGTCACTGTGGATTTTCCAGACGAGGAATTGCTGACGAAGTATGGCTTGAGATTCATTCATACCAAGAAAGTCCCGATCGTTGATAAGAATGGAACAATACGGTTTCTCTTTTGTATTGGCGAAGACATTACAGAACGCAAGATAATGGAGCAGCAAAAGGCTTTGCTTCAACAGGATGTTCACGCTAGGCGTATGGCCGAAAGCATCGCAGCATTAAAGTTAGATGCTGAAATCGAGGCGTTAGCAGTTTCACGTCGATACCATGCCATACTCGATAGGGCGCCTTCACTTATTTCGGTTAAGAATCGACAGGGAAGCATTCTCTTAACTAATCAAATGTTCAACGTTCTCGATGGACCTCTTCCTCAAGAATACATTGGTCGGAATTTGTTTGAAATTTTCCCGCCTGAAATCGCTCAGGAACTATGGGGAAACGATCTCGCGGTTTTTGACAGCGGAAGAATGCTTGAGGTAGAAGAAAAATTCAGACACCGAGACGGCACGATTCAGACTTACCTTACTAATAAATTCGCACTATCAGAAGTGAATGGAGAGATTACTGAAGTCTGTACAATTTCAACCAATATTACTGAGCGTAAGCAACTTGAGCAACAGAAAGAGCGGCTTCAGGAAGAAATCAACAATCGGATAGCTGCTTCGGCCATAGCCTCCGCAGAAGCTGCAGTAGCTGCTGACGAAAAAGCTCATATGGTGGAGAAAATCAATTTAGACTTGCAGCAGCAAATCATCGAGCGTAAGCAGGTCGAAGAGCGGCTGCGTCTGAGCGAGCAAAACCTAGCCATTACCCTGCAGTCGATCGGCGACGCCGTGATTGCCACCGATGCTGCAGGTCAGATTATCCGAATGAATGCCACAGCTGAATATCTGACGGCTTGGACGCTGAATCAAGCATTTGGACAGGCTTTGAAAGATGTGTTTCGAATCGTCAACGTTCAGTCCGCCGAACCCTTGGTCAAACTTATCCAAGAGGTGATAGAACGGGGTGAAGTAGTTGAGTTGGACGCGCATACAATGCTTATCGATCGAAATGGTCGCGCCTATCAGATTGCGAGCATAGCTTCGCCGATTCGCGCTCCATCCGGACAAATTGATGGAGCTGTCTTGGTTTTTAGGGATGTCAGCGAGGACTATCGATTACGCGAAACCCTAGCTAGTACCGCCGAACTCCTCGAGCTCACCGGTGAAATGGCAAAAGTTGGTGGATGGATACTGGACCTAGAGGCCATGAAGTTTAGTTTTTCCAAAGAAACATGTCGCATCTTCGATGTTGATCCAAGCGAGTCCCTGACGCGGGAACAGGGAATGAGCTTTTTCACCCCCGAGTCTCTGGAAGTAGCTCAAGCTAAAATCCAAGCTGCGATTGAATCTGGTCAGTCCTGGGATGTTGACCTGCAGATGATTACGGCTAAAGGACGAGGTATCTGGACCCGAGTCCAGGGCTCTGCCGTTAAGAAGGATGGGAAGGCGATTAAGTTGATCGGCGCATTACAAGATATCACCGAGCTTAAGCAAGTCGAGGCCGATCTTCAACTGGCAAAGGCCGTTGCCGACCTGGCAAATCAGAGCAAGAGTATTTTTATTGCCAACATGAGTCATGAGATCAGGACACCACTCACTATCATTAGGGGCTATTCTGAACTTTTAGCTCATAGCATGGGTGACCATGAAAACCAATCATGGATCAATATTATCCTTCGTTCCACCCAGCAGTTGGAACTGCTCATAAATGATATTTTGGACTTATCAAAAATCGAGGCTGGCAAGATTGAAGTCGAGCTAAGATCTGTGGCCATCCAACAGATCATCACTGATGTGAGGGAGCTGCTTCTTCTCAGAGTGGCTGAAAAAGGTATACAGCTCAACTTTTCGATAGCAGGATCTGTGCCTTCGACGATCACGACGGATCCATTGCGCCTGAAACAAATTCTGCTGAATATCATAGGCAATGCAATAAAGTTCACTGACAAGGGTAGTGTGGATGTCATCATTAGTCATAAACCTGATGGCAGCAGGTCATCGAACTCTGTTCTGACATTTTCCGTCACCGACACAGGCATTGGCATGACTCCAGAGCAAAAAGAAAAAATATTCGGTGCGTTCAACCAGGCCGATAGCTCCATCACCAGAAGGTTCGGAGGTACGGGTCTCGGTCTTTTTCTTTCCCAGAAACTGACCCACCTTTTAGGTGGATGCATTGTCATCAGCAAGAGCGAACTTGGAATGGGGAGCACATTCACTGTCACAATCAATCCCGGCTCCATAATGGAAGTGGCGTTGCTGCAAGGCCCTTCTGCTTTTGAAGGTGAAGCAAACTTTGCAATGGAAATGGCTCCAGCAGCCGAGAATCTTAAAGGGATGACCATCCTTCTGGTCGAAGATGCTGAGGATATTAGGACTTTACTCAGCTATATCCTTAGCTCGGAAGGGGCCTTGGTGGTCGGGGCTGCCAACGGAAATGAAGGAATTAAGCTCTTCCATAAAGCAAGTTTTGATCTCCTTCTTATGGATATTGAGATGCCTATCATGGACGGCTTCCAAGCTATTCGGCAGCTGCGATCGGAAGGATGCAGTTCGCCGATCTTTGCTATGACCGCGCATGCTATGAGTGGCGAACGCGAACGCTGCATTGCTGCTGGTTTTACCGATTACCTTCCAAAACCTATCGATTTCAACAAACTGATCAATATGGCGAGTAAGTACGGGAGAGAAGGATAGAAAGTCCCTTGGATAACCCAAACAGATTTTCAAAAACAAATCGATTGCTGTCTTTGTCTAAAAATAATGAATGGTCCCTATCGACAATAATTTTGTTGAGGCCCACATACGGCCTTTTGTTATTGGCAGGAATGCGTGGCTATTCGCCTTTACACCCAAACTATCCCCCGTAGGCGAGGCCCAATTTCTCTTCAGTTGGAATATTTTGTACCTAAACGCGAGTCATCTACCGGTACAAGCGGAGCACAGATATAGGGTTTGGCTAGGTATCATGCAGGAAGGAATTGTATGGCGAATTATAGGCGCAAGCTTGACTTGTAACCGTCGAGATCCTTCGCTACGCTCTTGATAGTTTTACGTTACTCTTCTACTGCCTCTAAAAATGTCTTCTGCTTTCTGCTGATTAAAAAAAAAGGACTTTAGCCAACACTCTAAGGCTCAGATATTTAGGGTTTTTCACCGATTAATTAGTTTCTGGCGCTTAAGCGCCAGAAACTATC
>JBGSRE010000096.1:0-2681 GCA_041737755.1 Oligoflexus sp. | reverse complement strand
TGACGATGAACAAAGCTATTATAACGCTCTGCGTGGCGAAGCGATTGATAAAGTGGAAACCCTGGCCGCTGATGAAGAGGCATTGCAGAAGCAAAAAATTCAGGTCCTAGCAGCTCTCACTCGACTGCGGCAGGCCGCCTGTCATCGAACTCTCGTCGATGCGAGCTGGCAGGGTGAAGCGACCAAAATAGAGATTCTACGGAGTCGTCTTTTGGAATTAAAGGAGGCAGGGCATGCCGCACTGGTCTTCAGCCAGTTCACGAAATTTCTTCGCCTCATTGAAGACGATCTGCTCGCCGCGGGTCTGCGGGTGATATATTTGGATGGCGAAACGCCAATAGTTAGACGTCAGGACTTAGTAGAAGAATTTCAGAACGGAACTTCGGATGTCTTTCTTATTTCCCTCAAAGCCGGCGGCACAGGTTTGAATTTAACGCGAGCGTCCTATGTCTTTCATATGGACCCTTGGTGGAATCCCGCAGTGGAAGCTCAGGCAAGTGATCGGGCCTGGCGTATGGGGCAAAAACAGGCGGTGACCGTTTATAAAATGCGGGCTCGGGGTACGATTGAGGAATTGATTCACACTCTTCATAGTGAAAAACGTGAGTTGGTCGAGTCGTTGCTAGAAGGTCGTGCGCCATCGGCTCGCTTCAATTGGGATGAAGTCTGGCGACTTTTTGCCGAACGTCCGCAGCAATCGAGTTCTGGTAGGAAGCCTATGGAAGTGAAAATGGGCGAGTAAAAGTTCGGAGCTAGAAAAAAAAGACCCGCCGTGCAGCGAGTCCCGATGAGTTCCACTCTCAATTCCAGGATTTGGACGGCTTAGAGCGATTGACTGGTCCCATCGAAAGAGAGGCATTGGATCGGGTTTTCTGTGCCTTTATCGACAAAGTCTGATGCGGTCTATAGTTTTTACGAACCCACAGCCTCCGCTGTGAAGTTTAATGAAGCGAACCTCGCCCGTAGCCGTTCTCTCCAAGCGATCCTAGGCAAGTGGAGGGCGGGCCATATAATTGATCAACTGGCTTAAATTCCGCCTTCCATCACTCCCCACCCGGCGCGCTGCATGCAGACTAAAACCGGCCAGGGCTATGCACTGCGGGCCCTAGAGGAAAAAGATGGGACAACAGCACAAAGGTTCCAGAGGGGCGGCCTGCTAGCTCTGAAGGCAGGAGCTCTGCGAAGTCGAAATATGTCCTAGTCCAGCCACAGGATGTCCGTAGCGTAGTCGAAAGATTGTCCGGCATGCTCACCACCTTATGCAGGCAGCAAGTTTTCCGCCTCCCTATGAGGCGCGTCGACCTACAGAATCCATTCTTTATCAGACCCTTGCCGGGCATCTTGCGACATTCATTGATGAACGCGAGCGCGAACTTTGTCCATTGCCTAAATATGTGCGGGATGAGCTGGAAGCTTATCTGCGCTGCGGTATTCATCACTATGGTTTTCTGCGGGTTCGTTGTCCCAAGGGGGAGTGTGGCTTTCAACATGCCGCGCCGTTTAGTTGCAAAAAAAGAGGTTTTTGTTCGAGCTGCTTTGCCAAACGCGCTGCTGAAATAGAGGAACACCTGACTGAAGATCTACTCCCCCGGGTTCCTTACCGGCAGTATGTGCTGACATTTCCCCACAGTCTTCGTTACCGCCTGGCTTGGGATGGCGATCTCCTAGCGGGCATTCATAAAGCGGTGATCGATCGCATCTATCGCTTCATCCGCGAAAGTTTATCCATAAAATTCAAACGTAAGGATTTACGTCCTGGATCGATAAGTTTTATACAACGCTGCGGCTCACTGCTCAATCTCAACTTACACTTTCATCTTCTGGTAATGGATGGCGCCTATATCTGCCGGGAAAATAAGCGGGCATTCTTTCATAAAATATCTGATCCAGGTGACCAGCACATCGCGGAGCTCCTCGAGTCGATTATCGAGTCCGTGGAGCTCTATCTCCATAAGCGCGGCCTGCTGGACGCAGAGGATGAACTCGAAATCCCTGAAGATTTGATGAGCATTGAGGCGGCCAGCCGCGCCTCGGTAGCGCAAAAGATCGCCTTTGGTGAACGCCGTGGCCAGCGGGTCAGACGAGTCGGTTTTCGCCGGCAGGGGGATGTTATGGAATTCAAGGGCCCCCAATGCATAGCCCTGTCTGGCTTTAGTTTGCATGCAGCGCGCCGAGTGGGGAGTGAAGACCGGCGGAATTTGAGCCAATTGATCAATTATATGGCCCGCCCGCCTATTGCCGAGGATCGCCTGGAGAGAACTGCGAGTGGCGATATCCTTTATAAACTTAAAAATTCTTGGAATGATGGCACTACTGGCATCCAGTTGAGCCCATCGGAGTTGATCGAAAAACTTATCGCTTTGATACCTCCCCGGTGGTCTCCGTTAGTCCGCTACGGTGGAGTGTTTGCCCCTAACTTCAAGCGTCGTGATGAAGTCATCCTGGCTCCGGGCAGGCGCAAACGCAAGGTCTCACTGAGACCGGAGGGCACTGAAAAATCCACAAAAAGCAAAGTCACATCCGGCAGCTGGGCACGCCTCTTGAAACGGGTCTTCGCCATCGATGTTTCACGATGTCCCCGCTGCGGTGCTGATCTGGAAATCATTGCCGCGGTATTGGATCCCATCCAGATCGCGCGTTATCTCAAGCATACAGGCATGCCTGCTGCTCCGCCTGCCCGT
>JBGSRE010000054.1:0-1899 GCA_041737755.1 Oligoflexus sp. | reverse complement strand
CGACCAGGAGGTGTCGAGGCTCCAGCTGGTGGAAGGATACTTGAAACTCAGGCCTTCCATGAGGTAGCGCAGCTCGGATGTGACACTGTTAAGGTCGATAGACTGCCAGTTCAATACCTGCCGATCTTTTTTGCTTTTCGCCAGTTCAAGAATGGTATTGACCTGATTCAAAAGCGAGAGACCAATGCCGTGAACTTTTCGCAGCTGCTGACTCACATCCGAGCTCACTTCGCCAAAGCGATTTTGTATGATCAATTGCACAAATCCGAGGATGCCGTTGATGGGAGTCCTCAGCTCGTGCGAAGTGTTATGAAAGAAGGCTGTTCGAGCTTTTTCCTTTTCTATCAGCTCGGCATTGAGACTTTGCACCTGATCGAGCGATTTTTCCAGTGACTGATTAAGATCTTGAATTTCGCGGGCACTGGCGATCTGCTCAAAACGGATTTTATGACCGAGAGCCATACTCAGCAGTATGACTTCAAGTGCGGAACCAATTTGGATCGCATACTCTGAGAAAAAGCTTTGTGGTAGGACACCCAACTGTTTCAAAGCATTGATAACGATTCCAAAGAGAAACATGGAGAAGGCAAGCATATAAAAATAGGCTGGCTTATAGGAACGTTGGAGAAGATAAATACTGCATGCCAGGAGATAAAGACCGGATATCTTTGAGTTCGCGTCTGGCCATTACCTATCTGCGTTCCCATCAAAGTCATAGTTTGAATTCTTTTATTGCGCTTGGAATTGGCGCGGCTCTGATTAATTTAATCCCACAGATTCAGCACAGCATTCAATCCGAGTTACAAAGACCTGATGGTGATGCGCTGCCCAGTCTGTTTCTTTTCGATATTCAAGATGAGCAGGTAGAAGGCCTGCAGACTTTGCTGAAGGAGGAAAAGGTTGCGCTCAAGGCCGTCGCCCCCATGATCATGGCCCGCCTTACCGAAGTCAATGGCAAGCCTTGGGAGCGAGCCAAAGATCAGGGGTCCACGCGCGAAGCAGAACAGGAAGAAAGGTCGCGCAATCGCGGGGTAAACCTCTCCTATCGTTCCGGACTGGCCCAGGCAGAAACTCTGGTAGAAGGCCGACTTTTCGAAGGGCCTTATCAGGAAGACGCAGGAAAGCCAGGGGAAGTTTCCTTAGAACAGCGTTATGCAGAGCGGCTCGGGGTGAAAATTGGCGATAATCTCACCTTTGATATCCAAGGACTGCCGGTCTCGGCGGTTGTAACGAGTATGCGGAGTGTAAAGTGGAATACCTTTCAGCCCAATTTTTTCATCGTCCTTCAACCTGGTTTGGTGGATGATGCGCCCAAAACTTTTCTCATAACCCTGCCGGAAATGGATTTTGATCATAAACTGAAACTGCAGAAATTGATCGTCGATCAGTTTCCCAATGTTTCGATCATCGATGTCAGCAAGCTCGTGGCCAAGATCAGCGAACTGATTCAGCAGATGTCCTTTGTCTTGGTCGTCATGGGCTGGCTCACTGTTTTAACCGGCCATGCGGTGATTTTTTCTATCGCTCAAAATCAAGCCTTAGCCCGACGTTGGGATAGCAATCTGCTAAAGATCCTCGGCGCAGATTTCTCGGTCATTCTGAAGGCGACTTTGAAAGAGTTCGGCTTACTGGGAACCGGTGCAGCTGTGTTGGGTTCTCTCTTGGGTTTAGCGGCTTCCTTTGTGATCGCCAAGGTCTTGTTTCAAGGCCTTTGGCAGCCCTCATGGGTCGTGCCCTTGACGGTGACTTTCGCGCTGGTAGCAGTGTGCCTCTTGACGAGCTATATCGCTACGAAGAGAATTCTCGCCGAAAAACCTGTGCTTTATGTTGAGGATTAACACTGCGCAACCTCTTCGCCCCCAGTGCAAAGCGACCCCGTCATCCCCAGCGCAAAGCGAC
>JBGSRE010000014.1:0-8676 GCA_041737755.1 Oligoflexus sp. | reverse complement strand
CGGCACCTTCCTGGATATCCAGAGCGACTTCATGCAGAGCTTCGTCGCTGTTCGCCGGATCCATCTGATAGGTCTCTTTCGAGCTTTTACCCAAAGCGTTGGCTGAACCGACCGCATCGCGGAAGGGGCCGTAAAAAGCCGAGGCATACTTGGCGGAATAGGCCAGGATTTGTACCAAGGGAAAAGCTGCATGATCCAGAGCATTGCGGACGTGAGCAATTCGTCCGTCCATCATGTCGGAAGGAGCAACAACATCGGCTCCGGCCTGGGCATGGCAGACAGCCTGCTTGCACAGAACTTCGATTGTTTTATCGTTTATGACATAGCCGGTTTCGTCGGTTAGGCCATCCTGTCCGTGAATGGTGTAAGGATCGAGGGCAATATCCGTAATTATACCCAGATCAGGAAATCGCTCCTTGAGAGCACTGACCACCCGGGGCACGAGTCCGTTAGGATTGAAAGCTTCTTGCGCCAACTTGCTTTTCTTGTCGGCTTCTATAACAGGAAAGATGGCTATGGCAGGGATTCCAAGCTGCAAGCAACGCTCGGCTGTCTGCAGAAGATGATCCAAACTCAAGCGATATTGGCCAGGCATGGAGAGTATTTCGGCTTTGACGTTCTTGCCTTCAGTCACGAACACGGGGTAGATCAGGTCACTCGCGCTCAATGAATTTTCTCGCACGAGGCGCCGGCTAAAATCCAAAGAGCGAAGGCGACGCAGCCGAGTAGCAGGAAACTGGCGTGTTGGGAACATGAACAGATACTCCCTGTGTTGATTCCAATAGCAGTGCCTTGGCTTAACCTAAGGCATCGTGACGAGGTCGAGGCGTTGGGCTTCTGAATCCTAAAGATAAGCCATAGGATAACCCAATGGCAATGGCATCACTGGCATCAAGTGGTAAATCGCCTAATTCAAAGTTCACAAGATATTTCAGCGCAGCCGCCAGTTGCTCTTTGGTGGCATGTCCTTGTCCGGTAATGATCTTTTTGACTTCTGCGGGCGTGATTTCTGCCACAGTGATGCTGAGTCTTCGCACAGCGGCGATGATAGAACCTCGGGTTTCTCCCAATCGAAGAGCAGATTGCGGATTGACTCCGGTGAAGGCGCGTTCGATCACACAGACTTCGGGTTGATACTTCACTGCCAACTGATGCACAGCTTCATGCAGGTAACCTGTTCTTTCACTGTGAGAGAGCGTGGTCTTTGAACGGATGGCGCCGACCGCAACGATGCGAACTTTTTTTAGGCTGACCACACCGCGTGGAACTTCCAGCACGCTAAAGCCGGTGATACGGGAACCAGGGTCGATTCCAAAGATCCGAAACGTTTCGCTCATCATGCTGCCGGTCCCCATATGGTTCCTGCTCATGATAGCAAAGTCAGACTCTTAATGCTGGTATTCTTTGGGATTGATATTGTACTTTTCGAGCTTGCGCAAGAGGGTGACCTTGGTCATCTGGGTCTGCTCTGCTGTCTGATTGATGCGACCATTAAAAGCCTTGAGAGCCCGCTTGATAAATTCCTTTTCAAACTGCTCTTTGAGTTCAGGATATTTAAGCGAGTTGGCTTCGGTCATCAACTGTTCAATCGTCCGTAATTCTTCTTGCAAGCGATTGTTGTGGTTTTCGGGCTCGGGTTCGTCCAATACTGGCGCTTGATGCTGGATGTGTGGTGGCAGTGAATCCATATGGATCTCATCGGAGCCTTCAATAATAAAAGCATGCTCGATGACGTTTTCCAATTCACGGATATTTCCCGGCCAGTCATAGCCTTTCAAGCCTTCGAGAACTTCAGGGCGGAGACAGCGAATTTGTCTTTCATGCAGGCGATTGAATTTCTCGATCATAAAAATGGCGAGGTCTTCAATGTCTTCCAATCGCTCACGCAATGGTTGAAGATTGATCGGCATCACATTCAGTCGATAGTAAAGGTCAGAACGAAATTTACCCTCTTGCATCATTTTTTCAAGCGGCTTATTCGTTGCCGAAATGATCCGGACATCAAGCGGAATTTCTTGATTGGAGCCGACCGGGGTAATTGTTTTCTCCTGCAAGACTCGCAAGAGTTTGACTTGCATCTGTTGCGAAACATCACCGATCTCGTCGAGGAATATCGAACCGCCGTTGGCAAATTGAAACTTGCCTAACTTTTTCTTGTCAGCCCCCGTGAAAGTGCCTTTTTCATAGCCGAAGAGCTCGGATTCAATCAATTGTTCAGGGATTGCTCCGCAGTTGACCGCTACAAAGGGACCCTGTTTGCGCGAGGAATTGTAATGCAGCGCTTGAGCTACCAATTCCTTGCCCGTTCCACTTTCACCGCGAATCAAAACTGAAGTATCAACGCGAGCAAGCTTCTGAATCAAATCATAGACTTTTTTAATTGCGGTCGATCGACCTATGATGCGCTTGGATTTGTTGAATTCCAACTTAAGATCGCCAGTGAGGCGATGCACAGGGCGTTTATGCAGTGTTTGGAGAATGCCGCGTATGCGTTCGGCACTAACCGGCTTAGCAAGATAGTCGTCGGCCCCGCTTTTCATGGCTTGCAGGGCTTGTTCCCATTGCGGCAGTGAAGTGATGACAAAGCAACGGATTGTGGGCTGCAAGGCTTTCAGCTGATCGATTTCTTCCATACTGCCGGAACGCGGGTGATCGAGGTCGATAAATACCGCGTCATATTTGTTTTCCTGACACTTCACCACCAGCTCATAGTGGTAACTCGCCGTATGTACGGAGCACTCGAACTCATCGCGCGATTCCCGCTCGATAAGATCGACGATGCTGCCATCCAAGTCGAGGGCGAGGAGATGAATCATGTCATCGTGTCCTGGTGAATTGCTAGGTTTTTTGATCCTGACTGGCGTAGACATATAAAAAGACGGAAGAAAGGTCAAGGGTCAGCTTGTCAGACCGACGGGATTTTGCACCATGATTTTTAGTTTTCGTTTTCAATGATCGGGTAAACCGTCGTGAGTAACGGGAGGCAAAGATGTGCTAAAATGATATAATGCCTTATTGGCGATGTTACGGACTTCTCTCTGTCATCGGAGAGCGAGGAGGACAGGATGGAGAAAGATAAGAACAAGCC
The DNA here is from genome assembly GCA_041737755.1 of Oligoflexus sp. Taxonomy (GTDB): domain Bacteria; phylum Bdellovibrionota_B; class Oligoflexia; order Oligoflexales; family Oligoflexaceae; genus Oligoflexus. Next base: position 5,588 of record JBGSRE010000014.1, on the reverse strand, counting down.
TACAATTCATGACTTGCAGGCGCTTGACGACTTTGCCTTGCCGCAAAGCTTGCGCCTCTTGCGAATGATCGAAAAGCTTGGTTTGAAACCCGATACAATCGAAGGTCTCCGCCGATCTATTTTGGTCGAAGATACCCCTAAAGAACGAAGTGCGCCAAATAAGCATGACGGTCGTCTTGGAGCCAAGGGGCCCGAGGGCCCGCAATTCGGGATCGATGAGATTACCGGCTCCATATCGGTTCCAGTCAACCCTTTCCAAGAACGAAGGCCTACGCGTGGTGCAAGCCTAGCCGAGCACACCAATCCAGCTGCGGCTCCTGCAACCGTGGAAGCGGCCCGAGCCGCAACAGCTCGTCTGGATCATGCGCTGGAAGCGGAACTGAAACTTCGACAAAAAATCGAAACCGAGCAAAACTGGGCAGCTTTTCGTCATGAAGCCTGGCAACTCTTCGATGCCTTTCCTCGCCCTGAGATGGCGGCTCGGCTCGTGGATTTGGCCCTGCTCTACGGCTCGGTTAGCGATTTGGAAGAAGTGCTGGGCAGCCTTTTGAAGGAAGATATTCAATTCTATACCTTGATCGATGGCGAACTGCGTTCGCATTTGGTGGTTAAGCTGTGGCAGGCGGAACGCTGGGCTGTGCTCGATGGCCTGATGTTTCGCAAAGAGATTCAGCTGCGACTTCTGCCTCTGGAAAGGCTCTATGGCTGTTGGTCTTTTATCCGCGCCGGAGAAACCGAAAAAGCCTTTAAATACTTTCGCCGCTATGATCGGGAAATCTGGGCCGCCCAAAAGGAATTTGGCGCCATCCTTAAGCGAAGTGATAGTGAACTGGCTCTCGCTTTAGGACAATATGCTTTGAGCGACGGCGACGAAGCCATGGCCGTCAGGCTTTTGGAATCTATCCATCAAAAGGCTCCTGAATTCCAAAAAGCTCTCGATTTGCTGCTCGAAATTCGTATTGATCGAGATGAGTCAGGGCTTTGTCCTTACGGACAGAAGCTGCAAAGAGAATTAGATTGGCGGGCACGAGTCGCTCTCTTGGATTCTTTTCTCCTTCGCATGCAGCGTTTCGAGGCGAGTTCGCCAAAAGATCGGGCGGCTTTAAATGAACTCCTGAAAGATCCACTGCGCTGGGTGCCTGAGCAACCAGAGGCTTGGCAGGCGATGGCGGAAATTCTTCTGCAGTATCATCAGTTGGAATATCTGTTGCCGCAGATCACTGCGCTTTTCACTCAAAAAGCCTGTCAGTTTCATAAGCCAGCTTTTGATCATGCGCTCTGGGCTCCCGTCCGAGCCTATATTTTTCCTGATCCCATCAAAACTTGGTTCTGGCATTCTGTGGCCATGCTGCATGAATTCGTGTGGGGTCAGGGACAAAATGAAAATCTACTTTGGGAATCACGAAAATCCTATCGGGAAGCCGCCGATCACAGCGCCAAAGTCTTGCCCTTGAATTGGACCCAATTGCATAGAAACCTTTTGCAATGGGTCAGCAAAACGGAAAGATTGCAGGAACCGTCACGGGTTCGGCTCATGCTCTTGGTCCGCTTGGTGGGTGAAGGAAAAGATATCGACGAACAGGATGTTTGTAATTTTCTGGTACAGGTCGCTCAGCCGAGCCCGGAAGTGATAAAAGCTCTGGAGTCTCTGGCGCGCGAACGGAATCAGTGGGGCCTGGAACTGTTCATTTTGGATCGCAAAGCTCAAGGACTGCACTATATCAATCAAGATTTAGCCCGCACCTGGCAATTGGGGGGGGCTTTGAAACGATTCGACCTATGCTGGCGGGTGGCAACTGTCTTAAAACATCGCATGGTATTGAACGAGCAGTTGGAAAGACACTGGCAAATCTGTGGCGAACGCCGGCGTGATTTCGCTATCCTGGAATTAAATGAAGCGCAGGTCCGTAAAGTCATCCAGGGATTTGATGGCCATGAACGCAAACTGGTTGAAGGTCTCGTGACTGTTGGTCCTTTGATTCCGGAGCTTCTGGCATCATTGCATCCGCAGCTGACTCCGATCAAAAAGCCGAAGACCCTGACCGAAGCCGAAGATGAAATTCACAACGCTTTGGAAAAAATAACGTGGATGCCCAAGCCGAAACGCTTTTTTTCGTCGAATCCCAGCGGAATGTGGCATCCCAAGCCGCCTTTTTTCGCCAGTCTGCTCGATACCAAGTGGTCCCTACTCTACGTATCGCTGGCTCAAAGGCTTGGTATTACAGCCTGGGATTGGCAACTTAGCCTTTTGCACCATCAGATCGAAAGCATTATCCCGCGCATGATGCGAGGCGCAGAAACGCCTTCCCATAGCAAGGTAGGGCGTTGGTTGCGGAGCCTGACCCCGGCGCAAAGAAAGGCTTGGTATGAACTTGCTCAGCAATCTCGGCGCTTTGACGATGAAGAGGCCCAAAGTATCATCAGCCGCTTCATTGCACGATTGACCACGACTTTACTTCAGGATCATAGTTTGGCGCTCCAAACCCTGGAAAAAATGCGTGCACCCTTGCGACTGCGTTGGGATCTGGAACATTGGATTGTTTCGGAAGCCTATGGCGAACTGCGTCGTACTCTGGGTCATTTTACAATCGGTCAATTCCCCGAAGAGATCTATTCAACGGCAGTTTTGGCATCCCCAAAAAGTAGCTCATAGGTGGGATCGAAATCTGAATTCAAAAAGTTTTTGAAAGATCCCAGAGATGCTCTTTTAAAGCTAAAACAAGTTGACTTGATTTGAGTGTGCGAGATAGATTGACGCGGATTTTGACCTGGAGTACTCGTGAAAAATATTCCTCTTTTTAGTTTGCTACTGCTTGCGATCCTGGCCTTCCCTCGCTTTCTTCTTGCCGCCGACAACTCAGTCGCCGAAGGCCTGCGCCCCAAAAAATTCGTACTTTCGATTGGTATCGGCGGGTTCCAAAGTAACCTTTGGCATGAATTGCGTTATGCCCGCAAAGATGCAGAGGACATCTTTCAGTATTTCAAATCGCCGAATCAGGCTTTTGATGGCGGTGAACTCGTCACTGATAAATCTCAGCCGGTCAGTGCCGAAGATATTATGAAGGCGCTCGATCGCTTGAAGCAGGATAATCGCAATGAAGAAGATACCGTCGTTGTTTATGTTTCGACTCACGGGACGGTTGCCTATAAAGAAGATGGCAAGGTAGGTCGCTACGTTATCACCAGCACCACAGACCCGCAAAACACCAAGAACACGGCACTTGATTACGATCGACTCATGGAACTTTTCCAGCAATTGAAATCTCGCAAGAAAGTTTTGATTCTGGCCTTTTGTCACTCGGGTGTTGGCAAGTCCATACTGACTCCAGAAATGAAACGTGCCCTAGCTCAGTTGAAAGCGCCTTATTTTGAGGAGCCGATTCAGGAGCGCTCGGAAGGTTCTATTGTACTGACAGCCAGCGGCTGGCGCGAGCCTGCCATGGAAGATGAGAAACTGCAGAACGATGTCTACACTCACTTTCTCATAGAAGGCTTTAATCGCGACCGGAACGGCGACGGTGCGGTGTCGATAACTGAGGCCCATGCTTTTGCTTCCCAGGCCACCTATGAATATACCAAAGGCCGGCAGCGGCCATCGGCAATTATGGAACTTCTGGGTTCCGATCCCGTAATCGTCTCGGGTAGTGTTCGGAAGAAGGATAAAGGCGCCAGTCTCTTCTCCTTGATGGATCGTTTTTCAAAGCTGGTGGTCAGCATCGATGGCAAAGAATATGGCTCGATTGCCAAAGGCCTTTCGGTTCCTGAAGGCGATGTGCGTCTGACCCTAAAAGACCCTGACAATCAAAAGGTGCTGGCCGATCGCGTCGTCAATTTTCAGTCAGGTCGTGAGTATTCCGTTGCCAACTATCTTATGCCTCGGCTGCCGAACAATCTGAGTCTTGGTCTCCGCAATCACCAATTCCTTAATCGCTCAGTCAATCAGGGTTACGCTCCTAAGCCGATGCAGGGCATGGATCTGCGCTATATTTTTGAAGAAGCTTTTTGGCTTTACGATCTGATGGTGGAACTCAGCTTCTTTCCCGAGCAGGACGAACAGATTCAAGTCAATGATTATCCTGATCGACGTTTCGATCAGAAGCGCAGTATGCTGGCCGGAATGACAGGAATCTCCCGGCGATTGACGATAGCTTCGCTCTCCAGCAGTGACCGATCTGTGCGTACTGAAGCCCGCTGGATAGCAGGTGTCAACGGCTTGCTACTGAAGCGCGTCATTGATGATAGGGACGCTGCTGCTTTTGATCAGCAGGATAAACTTGTCGCCACCGGGGGCTTGAGTCTCGGGTCAGGACTCGATACGATGTGGGTCTATCATTTGATTCGAGCGGGTGTGGAAGTTCGAGTTGACTTGGTTGGTAATTTTACCGATGAAAAGACGAGCTTTTTAACAGCTCCCACTGTCGCGGCGCACATTGGAACCTTCTGGTAATGCTGCCAAGCTCCGTGTCGGTATGTTTTCTGGCTCCGCTCCGGCAGAAAAGCGGCCCTTCACTGAGGAATGATAAGACCGTGGCTGATAAGAAGATAACGATTAAATCAGACGATATGAACAGACTCCGGGAGCTGATGCGTCAGGAAGAGGAAAAGTTAGATAAGGCCAATCCCTCCGACGCGGAATTGACTGAATGGGAAGATCGTCTGGAAGATTCAGTGCGGCAGTTGGCAAAAAAAATTCCCCAGCCTTTAGCGCCGCATGATGATGAAATGGCTCGCAACTGGGATCGCATACAGAGTCTGATGAACAGCGATCTGGGCAAAACCACCGGTGAAACCCCATCAACGAGATCAGCGGACATCATCCCATTCCATAAAAAACCTCGAAAAGCTTTGCCTTGGCTTGGTCTATTAGCGGCGGCAGCTCTGGTCATGATCATGGTGCGACCCGGTGTCGACGATAAATCCACGACCATGGATGATGCTCAGGTCCGGTTCAAGGGCAATTCCCAAGGGCAAAAACAGGCGGATTGTGAAGTGGATGCCACGGCTGTCGGCGGGCAGAGTATTTTTCCAACGGATGATGGCCAAGGTTTTCAGGGTCCAGAAAAAGCCGAATTGCAAGTCACCGTCCGCTGCAAGAGTTCGGGCTTTTTGCAAGTGCTCGTGCAAGGACCTCAAGCGGCAACATTTCGCAACATTCCGGTCGAAGCCGATCAACGGCAAGGAATCTTACGAGACGGGAAAGTTGCCAGTTTTCCGTTGCAAAGAGCGACCCCTTGGGTCATGACTTTGGTTCTCTCGGATCAGGCTTTTACTGAGGATCAAGCTGTGCCCCAAAGTGAAACAGAAGTCGACGGTCAGAACCAATCTCATATCCTCTGGCTGGACAGGATTTTGATGAGGGCTCAAGAGTGAATAGGCAAGTGACCAAAGATAGCCCTCAAATGGATTTCCAAACTCTCTATAAAAAACATTACAATGCTGTTCGGTCGGTCGTTTCACGCTTTAAGTTCCAAGATGCCATGGCTGATGATTTGATCCAGGATATTTTTATTCAAGCCTGGCAGAACATGGAAAGTCTCAAGGAACAGGCCGCATTCAGTGGTTGGTTAATGACCATCGCGCGGAATCGA
>JBGSRE010000003.1:0-3743 GCA_041737755.1 Oligoflexus sp. | reverse complement strand
CAGCGGTCGCTTTCGGCTGGATTACGCATGAATGCCAATCTAGACATTTTAATTCCCGCAATCATTTGGCCAATTGGCTTCAGTAAAAGGCAAACGTTTAAACCATTTTCCTCAGAAGAAGGTTCTTTTTACCTACGCATAAAACACGCAGTCAAAATGGATCTTTAATATTTATCTGCTATCTGCAAAACTTCCTTCCTGATACTTCTATCGGTGTTAATTTAATCTTTGAGCGCAACTTGTTTGTTTTGGGTACTCAATGAGCGATATGGGTTTGACTAAGCAAGAATGGATGACACTGGACCAAGAAGTTAATTCGATTCTTAATGAGTTAGAACTTCTAAGTACGAATAACATCGATTTTGACGCTATATATGAGTCTAGGCAGACTCGACTTTTGGAGATCGCGGAAATTGCAAGCAGCTCTGCGGCCATAAAGCGTGCAGCGTCGCGAAGGCACCTTTCTCTCATTTAGGATGCCGTTTTAGCCTTCGATTTTTGTTTTTTTGGTGCCGATAGTGCTTTCTTTTCCAGGCTTAAATCTTCTGACCACGTAGATAAGTCAGAACTTTTGACGGAAGTCCATTCTGCCGGCGCAACGGCATTAAAGATCTTTTCATAGGTCATATGATGATCCTCATCCAGGAGGAGAGACTCTAGGGCATCCTCACAAGTCATTAGCTCAATTTCAACACCGTGTTCTTGCTTGAATTGAGCGGCCAAACCTCGTGCTTTTTTTGCAAAGTCCCATGCGACGAAAAAACCTTTCTTTTGTCTTTTCGCCACTAGAGTTGCGTAAAATTCTCTGATATCCGGTTCTCCAGCCGGAGATTTTCGGTTCTTGATCTGAACTGGTTGTTTCAAAGAAGTGTAACCGTCGATGTTGCCATCTGACCCACCTTTGCCACTGTGTTCCCAACCGCGAACTTCACACAATAACTTTTCAAACTCTTTGCCATCCATATCGAGTAATTGACTTTTAGTTTTGGCAAGATTTTTAATCGCGAAATTTGAAAAACTTGAAGTTTTCAATCGTGTTGCGGTCATGCGCACGGCGACGGGTGAAACATCACCTACTATAAACCTTCTTTTTAAAGTCGAACAGACTTTCGCAGTAGTGCCACCGCCGACGAAACAATCAAGGACAATGTCGCCGACTTCAGTAGCCGATTCAATGATTCTTGAGATCAGTGATTCGGGTTTCTGTGTGGGGTAACCTAAGTTTTCTTTCCCTTGGGAGTTTATGCCAGAGATATCAGTCCACATATCTTGCATCGCTTTGCCAGGTGATTCGTGAAGATAGCCTTTTAAATTCGGGGTACCTGTCCTGGTGTAATAAATGCGATCTTGTTTTTCATGCTCCCGCATTGTCTCCACGGGACATTTCCAAATCCCCTCTTTCCCTTTCCAAGTATACTCATAGCCTCCGCCCTTCAGTCCTTTTGCTGTTAGAGGAATATCTCGGAAGTAGCCGACTGAGTCCTTGTAACTAAAACGTTTTTTGTATTCTTCATCGTAGGCAAGGAATAATTTTTTAAATTTGAAATCATTTGTTTTACTATAAAATAGTATTGTGTCGTGATTGTTTCCGAATGTTTTTGCGTCATTGGCAGATGAAGTTCTTTGCCAAATAATCTCATTCTGAAAGTTGTTAGCACCAAAAATATCTTCAAGTAAACATCTTAGTCTGTGAGATGCGTGCCAGTCACATTGGAGAAATATACTGCCGTTACTCTTCAACTTGCGATGAATCAATTCGATTCGTGGACGCATCCATTCGATGTAATATCGGACGTCGCCTTTAAATTTATCACCAAACGACCTAAGTTCCGATCCGTTCTTCCAAACAATATCGTGATCCTTACCTGAGAAATAAGGAGGATCTATATAGCAAAGGTCGATCGATCCATCAGGAATCCAATTAAGCCATTCAAGATTATCGCCTCGAATAATAGCGTTATCTTCGAGATTTAACTTCATTTTTGACCCCTACCATTAGCTTATTCGAACTATTCGGATTTTCAATAAATTCCTAAAGTGAAAATTTTGCCTAGTTTGATGAGGATGGGTGGCAGTTTGAGTGTAAATGTCGCCTAACACCCGGGGACTTCAAGCCACTTGCAGCGCTTCCGATACGACACAAGTATGCTCTTGGAAGTGAGTTTTACTTTGATCCTGAGGACTCATTCTCATCCTGTTCTGCCAGCTCGATATCTTCGTTTAACACTCGGAACTAAAGATACAGGACGACTCGGGTTGAAATTGGCATTTGCACCGCGATATTTTCAAATCGTCAATGCTTTGGGAAACCTTCCCAGTGGCTGCAGAAGGATTGAATTAACCCCACAGTTGGACGATATTATAATTACGTTTTCCTATTCCCGCGGCTTTAAAGAAACACAGTAGCTATTGAACTGCTCAAGCCGCTTCCGCCTATCTTCTTCGGTGCCTCCAAGCAGAGCTTCGAACCTTTTCTCCACTCCGAGGGGATCCGGTACGCCGATCAGCAGGTTGTTATAATACATCCGCTGAACGCACTTTTTCCAACGGGCCTCTTGCTGCGAGTATGGTAGGTACATCACGAATCTCTGGGTTTTGTTGAGCCTCTTGCCGTCCAGATCCAGAACAACGAAATCGGGCGAAAGCTCCAACTCGTCCTCAACGTACTTGTTTTTTTTGTCGCTCGTGACTTTTCGATTTTGCAGTGACTGGAAGCGATCGACACGCCCCTCTCGCTGCTGCAAAACGCTGGGGGATGACGGAGGGGACCAGTGGATAACGCGATCGCAGTAGCGGTGGAAATCCAGCCCTTCTTGCCCGATGCTCGTGCTTACCAGTACGTATGGCGGGAAAGGGCTATTGAATCCTGCCCGCAGACTCTTAGGTGACAGTCTTTCCACATCGAGTTCTGCGTTGTCGACTTCTTTTTTGTCATTGAATGGACGTGCGCACCGGCTCATGTTAGTCGACCTTTTCAGGCCGATAGCGCTGGCTACCTCGGTTAGTACGAACTTGGCCTGAGTCGAGTTGCCTTGGAGCAGGTGAAAGTACTGGCTCAGGGTTCCTTCCAGGTCGTACTGCTGGCAATACCAGACCGCAAACTTCAAGAACATGTTCCCGCGTTTGTCTCGCTTTCCCGTGCCGAATTTCTTTTTCTTCAGAAGCTGCGCTTCCGGTGAGGCGAAGAGTTTCAAAAGGGCATTCGCCACTTCGAGCAACGGCCCTTCCGAACCTACGTCCAGCCCTATCTGGGCGGCACATCTAGCCAGTATGGCGCCAGGTATCTGGGACTTTGAGCGCTTGGTGACAAAGATTTCTCGTAGAAATTTCTTTGCCCCGACTCTTAGCTCCGGGGACGGCTCATTGCTCATAAGGCGCTGTCTCTCGGCCAGACGCGTTAGCTTGTTTTCGTCGTCACTGCAAAGATATTTATCAATATTGATGACGGCATCAACCAAATCCTCTGAGGTCTCAAGGATTGTATCTAGGTAAGCAGTTCACCTGCGCATAGAGACTAAGTCCACATTCCCAGCTAGGTTTAATTCCATCGAGAGAAACCGCGATGGAGACCGACTCAAATGAAAGCTTCCTTCAATCACGATTCCTGCCTTAAGTCCCTGGCTGCTGATTTTGCTGCCTTTCGCAGCCAGTGCCGGCCCAATCAAAGATTCCCCAAGCATCTCCGCAATGCCGTTCTTCAAGCCATCGATTCGGGACTCAAGACTTCGGCTGTATCCAAGGCT
>JBGSRE010000929.1:0-5788 GCA_041737755.1 Oligoflexus sp. | reverse complement strand
AGTCAATGCCCTTATCACGCATGAAGGCGTCTTGGATGCCACGGAAATCGATCCAGATGTGCGACAGGTGATGGGTAAAAAACGAGCCTGCGTAGAGATAATCGTACCCATAACTTCGTTGCCAGCGATAAGTAGAACACCAAGCATCGTAACTATTATCCGACAATGGGTACGTGGGTGAGCCAACTGCCAATATATAGAGTAGGAGTGCTTCATCGTAACCTTCCCAGCGATACGGGAGAAATCCACTTTCAGGGCTCCATCCATGGGTTAAAGTTGCCCCATTGTTTTGAGCCCATGCCCAATTAACACGAAGGTAGAGCTTATCGGCGAGACTGCGGATCTCACGCTCTTGCGGTGATTCTGCATCAAAAAACTCTGCTGCCGTCAGCATACCAGCTACTAGAAAGGCACTGTCGATCGTCGATAGTTCGCATTGCCAAGTGCGCCGACCAGTCTGCATGTCGAGAAAATGATAATAGAAGCCCTGATAGCCGGTTGCATCAGGCTCTGGACCTTGCGGGCTGTTCCAGAAAAACCGCAAGGTCGCAAGAGTGCGATCCACCGCCGCGGATCGCGACATAAAGCCACGTGCTACTCCAACAGGATATGAGGCCAAAGCTAAGCCAGTGGCCGCGATACTGGATGGCGAGTCCGGCGCGGTTTTGTCTATCACAAGGCCATTGACTGGATTTGCTTCATACAAAAAGTAGTTGAATGACTCATGCTGAATAATTTCCAAATCGGTTTCGCAAGCCGTTTTTTTCTTACTCAATAGCATAGGCATAACGCCAGCCTCCGTTCGCCAGTGCATGACCGGCCCATATAATATTGCGATGTCGTTTCCTGCGAATCGCCGTGTTTTTATCAGCAGCAACTCCCAGACGTTTCTTCAGCCGTGATGCTCGCAGTTTTGGTCAAAAAATTATGTGCGACACTGCTCGCCGCTGGACTGAAAGTTGCTACCGAGAACGGTTGGTTTGCTGCTCGTCCATCAGGTCCAGAAGTCATTTATAAAATATATGCGGAAAGCTTTCGCGGCAATGACCCGTTCGCTGCTTTGATACACTCTTCTGCTTCACTGTAGGGAAAAGAATACGGTGTCACATGAGGCGCGTTGGCGTTTGCTCATGGTATGAAGGTATAGCGCCTATTTTTTTCACATTGGCCCCATCCAGTGCTTGCCTACGTGCCATGAGCTTAAAATGCTTGCAGTCCCGTCATTCATAGAAGCTGCATGTCTTCCTTGCCCCTCGATGAATGAATCGAGAGCTCCCCTGCAGCAATCATACCCAATTGCATGGCTCAGATAATGCACCTTAGCAATGGCAGGTCCCATCGACACTGATTACGAACTTGTGCGGGTGTCGGGTTTCGATTGTTTCAAGTAAAGGAGGCTTCCTCTGAAAAACACAATGCCTCAATCAGAAATGGACTTGTTGTGTGTGAACACAATCCGTTTTTTGGCGGTGGATGCTGTTCAAAAAGCTGGCTCTGGTCATCCAGGACTACCATTAGGTGCAGCGAGTATGGCCTACGTTCTATGGGATCACTTTCTCAAATTCAATCCAATCGATCCTAACTGGCCCAATCGCGATCGTTTCGTCTTGTCTGCAGGCCATGGCTGCGCTCTCCTCTATGCTTTACTGCACGTGACTGGATTTGATCTTAGCCTCGACGATCTCAAGCAATTTCGTCAGTGGCAGAGCCGAACGCCCGGCCACCCCGAATTCGGCAAAACACCGGGAGTTGAGGCGACCACAGGTCCGTTGGGACAAGGCTTTGGAAATAGTGTTGGGATGGCCATTGCTGAACAAGCCCTTGCGAATCGATTCAATCGACCCGGTTTCGAAGTTGTTGATCATTACACGTATGTTCTCGCCAGCGATGGCGATCTGATGGAGGGGCTGGCTTCAGAGGCCGCGTCACTTGGGGGTCACTTGCGACTTGGCAAGCTCATCGTGCTTTATGACAGCAATCGCATTTCTATTGAAGGCCACACCACGATAACTTTTACCGAGGATGTCCTTGCAAGATTTGCTGCCTATGGTTGGCACACCCAGCAGGTCGAAGATGGCAACGATTTAGCCCTGATTCACGAGGCTATGACCGCAGCAAAAGCTACTCTGCACATGCCCTCGCTTATTCTTGTCCATACTCACATCGGCTTTGGCAGCCCTCACAAGCAGGATACTGCTGCGGCCCACGGTGAACCGCTCGGCGAGGATGAAGTCGCTCTCACCAAAAAGCATCTGGGCTGGCCGGTCGAGCCCACATTTTATATTCCGAAGGAAACTTTGGAACATTTTCGAAAAGCGGCAACGCGAGGACCGAAGTATCAAAGTGATTGGGAAAAAAGCTTTGCAGCCTATTCGTTAGAGTTTCCGAAGCTAGCCCAAGAATATCTGCGCGGGCAAAAGGGCGAGCTTCCGGCACAGCTGAGCTTGGACCAGCATCGATTTGAAGAAGACAGTCCCATGGCGACTCGAACCGCTTCACAAGTGGCCATCAATGCTCTGGCGTCTCAGATTCCGGAGCTCATCGGTGGCTCCGCAGATCTTGCGCCGAGCACAAAAACTCTCATGAAAGATGGGGGCGACTTTGAAGCGGCCAATCCAGGTGGACGAAATTTTCACTTTGGCATCCGAGAACACGCTATGGGGGCAATACTTAATGGTCTCGCTCTTCACAAGGGGCTTATTCCGTTCGGAGCGACCTTCCTTATTTTTAGCGACTACATGCGCCCACCCATGCGACTTGCAGCTATGAATGGGCTACCAGTTATTTACGTTTTTACTCACGATAGCATCGGACTTGGCGAAGATGGACCAACCCATCAGCCGGTCGAGCAATTGCTGGGACTGAGATCAATTCCAGGAATGACGGTGATTCGACCGGCGGATGCCCATGAAACCATGGCCGCATGGGATTATACAATCCGTCATCGCAAGGGTCCCATTGCTCTTATTCTGACTCGGCAAACAGTTCCTGTTCTGAGCGTTTTGCAATATCCACAGATCGCGTCCAGTGTTAGCCGCGGAGGCTATGTCCTGCACGATGCCGCTGTGCAAGAAGAGATTGATTTAATTCTCATCGCCACGGGATCTGAAGTTCATCTGGCCCTGGACAGTCAGAAACATCTAGAGACGGAAGGCATTCATGCTCGAGTGGTCAGTCTGCCGAGTTGGAATCTCTTTATGAAACAATCCGAAGCCTATCGGGAGCAAGTGCTGCCGTCCAAGGCTCCACTGCTGGCGATCGAGGCTGGGGTTTCCTTAGGCTGGAATTCTTATCTAGGATCAAAAAACATAGAAGTCATTGGCGTTGATTATTATGGAGCCTCTGGCCCGGGCGAGCTCGTCATGCGAGAGTACGGATTTACCGTCGATAATGTTTGCAACAAGGCGCGGAAGCTGATGAATTCGGCTAAGTCAGGCAAAGTATGAAAATAGGCGTTGCGGCTGATCACCGCGGGTTCGCGCTTAAGGAACGGATTACCACAGCTCTTCTCCAGGCGCAGTATGAGGTCGAAAACTTTGGGGCATTCAGCTGTGACGACGGTGATGATTACTCCGATTTCGTAGTCCCTATGGCCCAAGCCGTGGGTCACGGCGCCGTTGAACGCGGAGTTGCCATCTGCGGGAGTGGAATTGGAGCTTCTATCGCAGCTAACAAAGTGCGCCATGTTCGAGCCGGTCTTGTCCACGACCTTTATTCGGCCCAGCAGGGAGTCGAGGACGACGATATGAATGTTATTTGTCTTGGTGCGCAATTGGATCATTTTCCTTTCGCTTGGGAGTTGATTCAAAAATTTTTGGAGGCAAGGTTCAAGTCTGAACCTCGATTCCAAAGGCGCCTGATGAAAATCAGTCAATTGGAAAAAGCGGAGCTCGAACCATGAACATCCAGGCGGCGATCATACTTGTGATATTTGGTGCTGGGGGGTACCTAACTCATCGCAAGCTTGTGCCAGCTCTGTTCATTCTTTTTTTAGATAAGCGCCAACCGAATCGGCTCGCCGTATATGGCTTGGACCACAATAACCTCAATCTTAACTGGGTTCGCCGACAAACTTCTATCCGCCATGCGGTTCGAGTTTGGTGGCCATCATGAAAAAGCCTGACTCACTGCCGACAATACTCGTCATCAATGCGGGGTCGTCGAGCATCAGGTTTGCGCAATATCAATGGTCTGAGCCGTTGAAGCGAATCCTTCATGGAAAAATAGATCGCATCGGTATGAATGATACCAAGTTGATCAGCATCAATTCCGCTCAAAACCATCAAGAGACCTACACGCTGACGCCCTCTGAGCAAATATCGCCAAGCCAATTCCTCGTCGATTGGCTGGAAAAGCAGAATGAATCCGACTCGATTGCTGCTCTCGGCCACCGTATAGTCCAAGGAATGCAGCACACAGCACCAGCTTTGGTTACGCAGGACCTGTTGAACCAACTGAATAGCACCAGCGCTTATGATCCGGAACATATGCCCCGAGAAATTGAACTCATCGAAATCTTTCGTCGCCGCCATCCAAAACGGCCTCAGCTTGCCTGCTTTGATACCGTATTTCATCGTGATATGCCGCGTGTTGCCAAGTTGCTTGCTATACCGCGACGTTTCCAGGCGAAGGGAATTCAGCGCTACGGATTCCATGGTTTATCCTTTAGCTATCTCATGGATGAACTTCTGCGGCTAGGTGACCCCGCAGCATCCAGAGGCCGAGTGATTCTCGCCCACCTCGGCAGTGGCGCAAGCTTAGCCGCAGTGCGGGATGGGCAGAGTATTGATACGAGTATGGGTTTTACGCCAACAGCCGGTCTGCCCATGAGCACTCGATCCGGCGATTTAGATCCGGGTCTCTTCTTTTTTCTTGCGCAAACCGAGAAAATCACTGCTGGGCAATTCGGGCATATGGTCAACCATGAATCGGGCTTGCTCGGAGTTTCAGAAATCAGTTCCGACATGAGGGATTTACTGGTCCATGAAACCGAGGACATACGAGCGGCAGAAGCAGTGGCGCTCTTTTGCTATCAGACGAAAAAATGGATTGGATCTTTTTCGGCTGCTTTAGGTGGCCTCGACACTTTGGTTTTTAGCGGTGGCATTGGAGAAAATGCACCAATCGTTCGCCAGCGGATCTGTCAGGGTTTGGAATTTCTGGGTATTAAACTGCAAGAGTCACTCAATGATGAAAATGCGTCGATCATTTCTTCAGAAGACAGCCGGGTCAAAGTGCGAATGATAGGCACTGACGAGGAGCTTATGCTGGCTCGATCGGTGCAACACTCAAAGCTACTCGATAATTCTATTCAAAAGGAGAATCTATGAGCACGGTTGCCATCCCGATCGTTCCATCGAAAGATAAACCAAAGACAGGGGCGTCAACGGCGAATGATACCATTTATACTTGTCCCATGCATCCGGATGTGCAGCAAGATCATCCGGGCCAATGCCCGAAATGCGGCATGAGTCTGGAACTCAAGGCCGGAGCCAAGGGACATTCGGCCGACAAGGAAAATGGCGAGCTGCACGATATGACAACACGTCTCTGGTTTGGGGCTGTTCTCACGGTGCCGTTGTTTGTCATGGCGATGGCACATATGGTCCCGGTATTACGCAACCAAGCCTGGGTGAACAGCAACGCATCACGTTGGATACAATTTGCTTTGACGACTCCGGTGGTTTGGTGGGCAGGATGGCCGTTTTTCCAGCGGGGATGGCGATCAGTTGTGACGCGAAACCTGAATATGTTCACGCTGATCGCTATCGGTGTGGGAGCGGCTTAC
>JBGSRE010000905.1:0-3137 GCA_041737755.1 Oligoflexus sp. | reverse complement strand
CCGATTCTTTATCGGCTAGAACAAAACGAGTCAGAGCCAAACCTTCAGAAGCATTTCGGTCCTGAATACCGAGGTTGCTGAGCTGCGCTTCCAACTGACGAAGTTTAGCGAAATCGCTCTTTCCAGCGGCTTGCCTTGCTTCGAAAGCCAAGACTTCTGCCAGCACCGCAGGATTATTGCCAGACAATTCCCGAGCCTTGGTCACTCCCCAATAGGCATGCTTGGCTTCGCCATAGCGCTCTTCGATATACATCACAGCTAAGGCCGACTTGATCTGATCCTGACGGCTGACTTGAGTATCGGTGACTTGACCTGCATGAGCCCGCACTGCATTGCCATAGAGTTCGCGGCCCATATAAAGATCGACCAGGGTCATGCGGATCTGAGGTGTCTTGGCATCGCGGACATAGCGATCGACAAAGCGCTGATAAAAGAAGATAGTTTGCTCTTCCCAGGCCATAGGAATGGACCAGCTTCCGCCAAGCAACAGAGCATCGTGATCAAAGGGACTGGCCGGATACTCGTTGACGAGTGCAAACAGAGTCTCGACCGAAGCAGGATGCTTTTCATTCATATGGTAAGCTTTACCAAGGACGAACATTCCTTCTGGACGACGCCTATCGGTCTTATAGGCCTTGATAAATTCAGCCAGTTTGATCGACGATTTTTCGTAACGAGTGGCCGCAAAATGTTCTTTACCACCTTCAAACAGGGCATCACCCAAGATCGCGACTGCGTTCAATCTTTGGTTTTGAAACACAGGACTCATCTGCATTTTGATTGCTATGCGCGAAAGATCTTCCAGCTTCTGCCATTGGCGAGCAATCTTGTAGGTATTCAACATCATGCCGCCAGCGAGTTGGGCATGAGGTCCTTGGGCATTCTTCTGCAGAGTGTTGGTCCAAAGTGCAAAAGCTTTTGCAGTTTGATCCAAGTGCACATAGAGAAGTCCCAGCTGAGCCATGTCGTCCCAGCTAGCAGTGATCTGCAATCGTTCTTCATACATAGCAGCCAGCACCTGGCGGGCGGCATTTTGCTCGCGATTCATACCCTGCCACGGTGCTCTGTCAGCCCAACGAGCGAGGATTCTTTGCGATTGCATAGCCATCAAAAGGAACTGCTGAGCCACAGGACCTTGGCTTTCGGCTTTCAATTCCACAAAGGTCTTAACAGCCTCTGCGTGCTGATCATTCAGAGCATAAATGCGGCCAATATCCGTCTTCAAAGGAACTTTTTCAGCATCAACGGCAGGGCCGTCTAGAAATATCGAAGCAACACTGATCGCCTCGGCTCTGGTGCGCCGATCGGCATTGCTTTGCTTGCTCTTATTGATCAATTGAGCCACCAATTGCCGATGACGCAGACGAACCCGCTCGCCAGCTGCTTTGGCGGCCGTATCCTGGTTAGCGCCAAGGACGCCTTCGGTACTGTAGAGTTCTTGATAGCTTATCAATGACTTTTGATAAGGCTTCACGTTGTTCGATGTTTTATACTGAGCGGCTTCAAGATCGAGGATACGATCGACGACCAGGGTCAGGCGACTCTGGCCTTTG
Source organism: Oligoflexus sp. (assembly GCA_041737755.1). GTDB lineage: Bacteria > Bdellovibrionota_B > Oligoflexia > Oligoflexales > Oligoflexaceae > Oligoflexus. The sequence goes on along the minus strand of JBGSRE010000905.1, from coordinate 1,584 downwards.
CTGCTATCCAGCATCCCGCGATAGTATTTCAAAGCAGGAGACATGTTTCCTTGGGCGGATGCTTGCAGGGCAATGCGTTCGGCCACAGCTTTGGTGATATCAAGATCCTTGTTACTCTGCAAACTGATTGGGGCGGTCTTCCAATTCGCTCGTGGACCCTCTTCGCCTCTCCAAATATTTACAGCAAAGGCGAGGACTTTCTCTCGATCCCGGCGGGACAGATTTTTGGAAGCTGCTCTTGCCCGGTTTAAGTAAGTTCTATACGAAGGATTGTTCCGAGCTGCTTCGGCTTTCGCCAAAAGAAGATGGCCAGCAATGGATCCGTTTGGACCCATACGGCCGATATTGCTGGCAACGATCTGCTTGGCAGCGCTGTCGTTCCGCTGGGCTCGAGCGGCAGCGATCATGAATTGAACGCGGGCCCTGAGACCTTGACTCATCTGCGCTTGAATACGCTCTAGAGAATCGGGTTTGCTGGTTTCACCGTTCAAGAATTTAGTTGCCATAGCATGGTAGACAGCCTGGGCCCGACGTTCCTTGCTTTCCCGAGCAAAGTCCATGGCATAACGAACGACAGCAGCACGCGCTTCTTGCAGCTTTTGCTCGGGTGAACCGTAGTTCCCTTGGATACTGATGCGGCCTGCTTTTACATCTTCAAAGAAGTAGGCAAGCAGAGCTTGGTTCTTATAGAGATCACCTAAAAGTTCGACGCGACGATTGCCTTTGGCCAATCCCAGTTCACGGGTTTGAGCGTCGACTTCTTCCAAAGTTCTTTGGACATAAATATCATCTGTAAGACGTCGTGCGACCAACTCGGGATCACGCAAAGCGAGATCAAGAAGTGGCAGATCCGAGCCGCTAGCAGGCAAAGGCAAAATAGGGCTAAAATCAGCGGCGACAGCAACCCTTGCTGCACAGAGAAGATTGAGCCAAAGGCAAAGTCTCAGTAGGTTTCCAAACAGCTTTTCCACATCAAACTCCACAGCAACAACTTCCATTCCGATTCCACCAGAGACGGGCTCAGGTCCTTCCGATCTTGCAAAGAATGACCCAGTTGAGCCAAAAAGAAAGAACCCTGATTTCGGTCGATTAACTTCAGGAAAAAGCCGGCTCAGAAATCGATATTTTGAATTATTGTCCAAGTTACCGACAGTTTGCAGTGCCGAAGATCGCTGTAAAGAGGCGGAAAGAGGGTCTTTGAGGCTGTTATTCAGGGCTGTTAGCTTATCTGAAACGATGCTGCCTAACGGCTCTGTCGAGTGTGGGGCTGGTTATCAGAAGAACTGTCAGGCTTGTGGTCGGTTGCCCCAATGGAATTATTGGGGTTTTTTTCCGCCACTATGCTGCTCTTGAAAAATCCGCAGCTGTTCCGTCATGAATCCTCCCTGCTCTTCTTGCGAGGACCTCATGAAAATGATCATGATATAGAGCAGTCCAAACAGCAGGATGGTAAGTGCAGCTACTTTCCATTCCAAGCGAATCTTGGACCAGCCTTCGACGGCTCGATCGATCTTACTATCCGAGAGATACTCTTCAGCCGAGGGATTGATTTCAATTTTTGTGCTGCTGAGCACCTCGCTGACG
>JBGSRE010000208.1:0-4572 GCA_041737755.1 Oligoflexus sp. | reverse complement strand
CTGCGCGTTGGATCATAAACTCCCAGCGTGAGCCAGCTATCGAGGTCCGGGGCATCCGCTGCGTTCGAAATTTTTATGTCTAAATTCATGACTTAGTCCAATATAGTGATTTCGCCTTTGCCCGCATCGATACGAACTCTTTGCCCTGTCTTCAGACGCTTCATCAGTCCTCCATTGATCCCCACGATGGTCGGCAGTCCCAATTCACGGGCCACCACTGCCGAGTGAGAGAGCAATGATCCACGCTCAATCAAGAGCCCGGAGCACGAAGGAAAGAGAGGAACCCAACCGGGATCGGTTCGCGAAGTAACCAGAATATCACCCTGAATGCCTTCGGCATCACTCAAATTTTCCACGACGCGCACGGTCCCCTCCACGACTCCTGGACAGCAGGGAGTGCCGTAGAGTTTACTCGGGTCATCGCCAATCACATCGAGGCTGCGCAACAGATCCGCTTCCATGAGCACGCTTGGCCAGGCTAGGGAGAAGCCAACGGCACCGTAGCTGATAAACCGCTCAGGAGGTGACGGCGTGCGTCGATACTCAGAAAATTCTTCCTGCCGGATTGCGACCAAATCTCCCAACCTTGTCGTGAGCCCACGGCCTTCCACAAAGGCGATGATTTCCTCAATACTCAGATAGAAAATATCCCGTTCATTTTGGAACATACCGGCTTTTACTAAATTACAGCCCATGGCCCGGAACAGATGCCTCGTCAAACCAAAACTCTTGGTTCTGGCAAAGCGGAGATTTTCGCGGTTTTTTACGGCTCGACGAGCCTCGCGCAGAACAAAGTTATAAAGCGGACGCTGCCATCCCCCAAGTTTTTCGACGACCACAGCTTCGGCCTTGGCCCGAATTTCTCGCTCCCTGACTTCCATATTTTCAGTCTGGTAAGACCCCGTTCGAATGTAACTGACGAGCGAATGGACGATAAAACTTGGATCATCATGCAGATCCGGTTCCTCGAGCTTGAGCTCGTTCACACAGCGAAACCCAAAGCGATCCAAGAACTCTTCAAAGTCACGGGCCGGCTGGGTATCTTTATAGCTCGACCGCAGACCGACGATAATATCGGCTGCCGACTTACTCATAAACCAATGTCTAAAATCAGCCGGACCAAGATCAATACGCTTGGCCAGCCTGAGGAGATATTTGGTTGGTTCGGTACTGTCCAAACCGCCCTCTCCGCAGAGCAAGTCATTCTGCAAGGATTCTATCTGTTCGCCACCAATCCACTGGACGGTGAGTTTCTTTAAAAGACCGAAAAAGATCATACACAGATAATCGTTGATAATGGGCGCCTGCCACTTCTTGAGGAAGCTTTCTTCCAAATAGAAGTAATAAGCCAGCTGCTGATCGAGCGACATGGCGCGCATATCCACTTTGCGGGCTTCATGATAGACCCTATTAAAGTCCTGAAAGAAATTGGCAATAATGCTATCAATTCGCTTGAAACGGTAGAGGGTTTTGCCCAGCAGTTTTACTTTGTCAAGAAAACCATAGCGGGGAGCCGAGCGAACCGCATCGAATATCTTCTGCAAATCAGGACCTAGCCCCTGCTTGACACCCATCATGGTTTCCATGAAGGATTTATTGCTGGCAGTGCCCGGCAGAGCCAAAACCAATTCATACCAGTTGGCGAGGTTGTAGTAGATCCGGCCCCGGAGCAATCCTAAGAGATTGCGAAAAGCAGCTGCGCGTTCTTCGACCATAGACTTGGGCACCCCCATAACATCCATGAATTGAATATAGACCTGGTTGTAGGCCCGGCTGGCAAAACTGAAGGTTAAGGGCGAGGTCACCCCCGAGTAGCTCTCAATAATATTGGAGTTATCCCATAAAAACGGCTGCAAACGCTGCTCAAAGGATTGATAGTAGACTTCAGGCGGAAGATTGGTAATCGGACGGGTCTGGACTAAAAAAAGATTCTGGCCTTCCAAAACCCATTCGATATCCTGAGGCGAACAGGCCACGGCTTCCACCTGATCAGCAAGCACCCCTAATTGTTTGACTTGAGCTTCGGTAAGAGCAGGCTTATTCTGCTCTTCCAATGGGATATCAACTTTTTGCAGACCACCGTCGGGATGAATCTCGAGTGACTCTGTTTTCGTTGCAATCTGCTGTTTGATCACCCCTGTTGCCCGCGAAAGTTCCACGCTATCAGCAGGGAGCAAACCGCTGACCAGACCTTCCCCCGCACCATAGACCGACGAGATCAGAATCTTATCGCGATCCAAGACTTTGATGGGATGGCGGGTGAACATAACACCGGCGCGATCGGCATGCAGCATTCTCTGCAGGATCACTCCCATAACCCCATCTTTGACCTTGAGTTTGTTATGCAATCGATAGTGAAGAACTCGATAGGAATAGCCTGATGCCCAGCATCGTTTGATCGATTCGATCAGCTGATCTTCACCCTTTTGAAAAAGAAAGGATGAATACTGACCAGCAAAAGATTGATTGGCGCCATCCTCATCAATACCACTTGAGCGAACCGCTAAAAAATTATTTTGAAAATTATGTTCAATCAACGCCTGACGCAAAGCGCCGATGATGTCTGCCGGTAGAGTGCTGGCTAAAAATTTCTGTAAAACTTCCTGCTCGTAAGCTTCGCTTGCTTCGGCTCGAGCAAGCAAATCTTGCAATCCATTCTGCTCAATAAAGGTTACAAAGGATTCTTTGCTCAAAGCGAACCAGGGTGGAACAGGAAAATTCTGCTGACTGAGAAACGCCATATTGCGGGCCTTCCCTCCGCTATGCGCGGCATGCCGGCTTAAATCTTCCTGGGCTTTGATGATCCATGAATGCATGAACAGCTCCTCTGGGGATACAGACTTTCAAAATTAGCCAAATCATAGGCTGGGCAGAGCGAAAGGAAAAGCATTTTCCTTTGATGCCTATGCATCACTGCTAGTGATTTCTAACCATAAGCGCAAGGCAAATCAACGACCAAAACCCACCTTACCAAACGCGACCCAGCGTTGCAGCAACCCATTACGGAGAAGCCGCTTCAGCCGGACCTGAAGCCATGCTATAGTACTCAGGAAATGACGCTATGGGACTGCTCTTGACGCAAGGAACAACGCATGACTGATGGGGAAAACTATTTCCAATCTCTGAATTACTCCATCGCCAATGAAGATGTGAGCTTTGAGCTGGATATTTGCCGCCAGACTCAACCCAAGAAAATCCTAGCCATATGTGGCAGTGGCGCTCGCTTCCTGCCTCTGGCTTCGGTTCATCCGCAGCGCATCACCGCGTTGGACCTCGCTCCCCAGCAGCTAGCCCTTGCTGAACTGCGAGAGGTGCTCATGAAAAAAGTCTCACTCGACGACTATCTGAAATTCTTTGGCTACCCGCCTTACGATACAGACCAGCATCATAAAGAGCGCGAGACTATCTTTCATTCGCTGTCCCTTCAGCCAGCGACCAGAGACTATTTTCTTAATTTTTTCAATATCTTAAAATGGGCAGGACCGCTATATCAGGGGCGCTGGGAAAAGACCTTTATTGCTATTCCCAAACTCTTGAGAAAATGGGTGGGAAGGCGTTATGATGCGATTTTTGATTTCCATGATCAAATTCAACAGGATCTGTTCTTTGCCAAAAAATTACGGGACCCTCTTTGGAAATTGCTCCCCGGTGCTGTGCTATTCTTTATCGGCAACGCCACTTTTTTTAATGCTGTGCTGTATCGAGGCAGTTTTGTTCGGAAAAATATTCCAGGTTCCTACCTCGACTTCTACTCGGGAGTATTTCGTCGTCTCTTTGCCAATGGTTTGACACGGGAAAACTTCTTTCTCCAGATCTGTTTTCTAGGCAAACTCAAGTTTCCCGAAGGCAACCCCCCGGAAGTCCACCCCCCTATCTATGCGGCTTCGCAACAAGCACTGCAGCAGGGCACGCAGATTGATCGGATTCAGAACGATGTCCTGAGCTTCGCCACGGAAACGAGCGAGCGCTATGACTTTGTTTCGTTGAGCAACGTACCATCCTACTTTTCTAGCCCTGCCGAGCAGAATTATTTGCAGGTTTTGGCCCGGTGTCTCAATCCCAATGCCCTGGTCGTGGTTCGCTGCTATCTGCGCATTCCTGAAAATACCGATACCTTGGGCTATGAAGACGTCAGCCTGCAGTATCAAGAGCTGGCGGCCAAGGAAAAAATGCAGGTCTATCGAATTATCGTCTATAAATTTAACGGCTAGAATTCCCAGCGCAGGCGCAGACCCAAGCGATCCGCAGCTTCCAATCGAGCAAAGAAACCCTGTTCTTCCGATTGGAAAGCCTCCCAGCTCGCCGCAAGTTCCAGGGAGGGCAGGATATCCTGAGCCAGCTCATAGCGCTGATAGGCATCCCGTGCATCGAGCCTTTGAGTCAAATAAATTAGCGGCTTCAATCGATCGTCAAAAAAATTCCAACGTCCCTGGGCGATCAACCACTGCACATGCTCTTCGCCTCTACGCATAGTTTTCTGCTGGCTTGCCCGCAGCTCCGTGCCCCAAAAAAAATGCTCGCCCCAGTTGCCGTAAATCAGGCCGTTGTCGGTATCGACGGCAACTGGGGCGA